>NZ_CEWCAA010000043.1:0-18799 GCF_982429025.1 Enorma sp. | reverse complement strand
GCGAGACGATACCGCCGTCAGAGGTGTAACCCATGCGCTCGAGCGCATCGAGCGCTGCGGCTGCCTCGGCCTTCTTCTTCGAGGGGCCGGTCCCCTTGCCCTGGCGAGCGCCGTCCACGAGCACCACCGCGGTGAAGATGGGCTCATGAGCCGTTCCTCCGGTACCGACGAGCTTGTAGGCAGGCGGCTCATGATGGTCGCTCTGCACGCATTCCTGGAGGTAGGACTTAGGATTGCTCGGACGCTCGGCGCGATCGGCGGCGAGATGCGGCTCGAGGGTGCGGGTGATGAAGTCTTCGGCCGCGGCGCGCCCGCCATCGAGAAAGAGGGCGCCCACGAGCGACTCGTACACGTTCTCGAGCGCGGAGTGCAGGCCGCGCGCGCCCGTTCCCGTCTCGGAAGCGCCGAAGATGATGCACTGGTCGATCCCGAGCTCCTGCCCAACCTCAGAGAGCATCTGGCCAGAAACGAGCGAAACCTTGAGGCGCGTGAGCCTGCCCTCGTCGAACTGCGGGTAGGCTTGGTAGAGCGCGAGCGCAACGATGGAGCCCAGGATGGAATCGCCCAAGAACTCCAAGCGCTCGTATGAGGCCGTAACCGGCTGCCCCTCGACGGCGGAGGGGTGCGTAATCGCGCTCTGCAGCAGGTCACGGTCGTGGAACTTGTGCCCGCAGATCTGCTCTGCGAGCGCGAGTTTTTCTGAGATGAGCAAGGCCTATGCCCCCTGCTGCGTTGCCTCGATGGCATCGATGGCGTCCGCGACGGAGGCGATGGCGAGCAGGCGCTCCTCGTCCATCTCGATATCGAACTCGTCCTCGAAGGCCGTCACGAGCTGCAGACGGTCGAGCGAATCCGCATCGAGGTCGTCGAAGGTGGTCTCTTCGGTGATCTGATCGATATCGATACCGAGGACATCGCTCGCGATATCGGCAACCTTGTTGAAGATCTCTGTGCGATCCATGCTCGCATCTCCTCTCACCATGCCGGGCACGCCGGCCTCTCTATGCGTTCTGATTCTACCCCAGATAGCCGTGGGCTGCCGTCCGAGATCCCGCGCGCAATCACCTCCCCCGGTGACGCTATCGCGCTACTTGACGATAGAATCCACCGAATCGATCACGTGCTGAATCAGGCCAGCCCGAACGGCATCTGCAGTGGCGAGGGTGCCGTTCTTCACCGCCTCGACGGAAGTCGCGCCATGCCCGATAAGCACCACGCCCTTGAGGCCAAGAAGGATCGCCCCGCCCTTGGCGTCACCCGACAGCCTCTCCTTGATTGCGTTGAGTTCGCTTTTCACCAAAAGCCCCGCGATCTTGCCCTTGGTGGAGGAAAGCAGGGTGCTCTTGAGCTCCTGAAGGATGAGCTTCGCTGCGCCCTCGGTGGCCTTGAGCGCCACGTTGCCGGCAAAACCATCGGCGACCACGACGTCGAAGTTACCGGACACGAGGTCTGAGCCCTCGCAGTTCCCGGCGAAACCGGTGAGCCGCTCCTTCATCAGCTTGAAGCACTCCTTGGTGAAATGCGAGCCCTTGGAGTCCTCGGTTCCGTTGGAGAGCAGACCGATACGCGGGTTCTTGATATCGCAGACCACGCGGGCATACGCAGCGCCCATCTGCGCGAAGCGAAGCATGTCGCCCGGCTCCACATCAGGGTTGGCGCCGAGGTCGCAGAAAACGGTGAGGCCACCCGTGCGGTTAGGCAGCGCGGTCGTGATGCAGGGACGAATGGGGCGCTGCTCGCCCTCGTCCTCATATTTGAACGGAGTGACGTAAGCGGTCGCGGCGGCGGTTACCGCTCCGGTGGCACCAGCAGAGAAGAAACCCTGAACCGTACCCTTCTTGACCGCGCGGCACGCGACAACGATCGACGACTTGCGCTTGCTCATGACCGCCTTGATGGGGTCGTCGCCCATCTCGATGGTATCGGGCGCCACAAGCGGCTCCACGCGATCGCGCTTCTGGGCAAAGGGGACCACGAGCTCCTCGGGGCCCACGGCAAAGACGGTTAGCTCAGCATCGGCCGCAAGCGCGGCATCGATACCATCAAGCACGACCTGCGGCTCCTCGTCCCCGCCCATGACATCGACCGCAACGCACACCTTAGACATGACATATCCTCTCAATAGCGAAATGGCCGACGCAAAGGCCGGCCATATCATGCAGCAACATACTTGCGATGCACCATCGTTACTCGGTAACGATGACCTCGCGATCCTTGTAGTAACCGCAGTTGGGGCACACGTGATGCGGAAGCTTCACGGCGCCGCAACGGGGGCAGGTGGAACGAGAGGGGGCATCGATCTTCATATTGGCGGAACGACGGTTATGCGTACGGATGCGTCCCTGCTTTTGCTTAGGTACTGGCATGTTGACCTTCCTTATTACTTCACCTTAAGGCACTGCTTACGCGCAAGCAGTGATAATAGCATACTCGCTGCTCAGATGTATAGTGATTATTTGGATTAGTCATCAAGCTTGAGGTTTTTGAGCACGGCAAACGGGTTATCGTCACTCATCGCACGCTCTTCTGCCTCGCGCTCGGCACAGCCGCACGGCCCTTCGTTGAGGTTGGCTCCACATGTGGGGCACAGCCCCTTGCAATCGGGCCGGCAGAGCACCACGAACGGCGTGTCCATGATGACGGCATCGGCGATGGGGCCGGAAAGATCGATGACGCGCTCAGGGCTCACGACCTCGAAGCCATCCTCATAGGCATCCGGATCGTCGGGCTCTTCGAAAAGGTAATACTCCTGAATCTCACCCGCGATATCGATGTGCGCGGGTTCAAGGCAAAGGTCGCACGCGCCCGTGGCGCCAGCGCGCACGAGCCCTGTCACGAGGACGCCGTCACCCGTATGCGTGAGCACGACATCATAGGAGATACCGTCATCGAGCGCGAACTCCTTCTCTCCCACCGAATATGAGGGAGCGTCGACGGTGCCCGCAACGGGATAGCTGTCGCCGGGATTCTCGATGTGGTCTGCGAGCTCGATGAGCACCGGATCGAAAAGCGCCATGATTACCAAGTGCCGTTCTGGTTGCTGGTGTTCGCGCCCTCGTTGAGCTGCTGGCGGCAACGAGCAACGGTGGAGGTCAGGCTCTTGAGGTTCTCCTCGAGATGCGTGAAGACCTGCTCCGCATAATCTTCGGCAGCATAGCGCGTCTCGCGCTCGTACTGCTGAGCGCGATCGCGGATATCGTCGGCCTGCTGCTGCGCGAGGCGAACGATCTCCTGCTCGCCGGCGATGGTAAGCGCCTGCTGCTGAGCGTCGGCGATGATGGAATCGGCTTGAGCGGCGGCAGATGCCAGAAGCTCGTCGCGCTCCTTGAGGATGCGACGCGACTTCTGCCACTCCTCGGGATAGCTCATGCGAATCTCGTCAAGAATGTTGAAGAAGACCTCAGTCTCAATCACCTTGAACTGCGCGTTCTTGCCGAACGGCGGCTTGGCCTCTTCGATGATGCCCTCAAGTTCATCGACCAGGCTCTCGATTCTCTCCCCCGGAAAGTTATCGCCCGGCATTCGGTCTCCTTTCATAGGCTGCGAATAAACTGCGATTCATTTTCACATAGTACCACAGAGCGCGATTATCGCTCTTTAAAGCGCTCTTTGAGCGCGGCGTCAACATTCGGTGTGACGAATTCCGACACATCTCCACCAAACGAGGCGATCTGCCGCACGACCGACGACGAGAGATAGCCGTACTGCGGGCTGCTCATCACAAAGATCGACTCAAGGTCCGCGTCGAGACGGTAGTTGAGGTCTGCTTGCTGAAGCTCATACTCGAAATCGGTCATGGCGCGCAGGCCCTTAACCACGGCGCCGGCGCCCACTTCGCGAGCAAGATCCACGAGAAGGCCGGTAAAGGGCAGAACCTGAACGTCGTCAAGCCCTTCGCACAGGAGCGCCTCGCGCGCAAGGCTCACGCGCTCATCGAGCGAGAAGGTTGTACCCACCCCGTTCTTACCAAGCGACTCGGCAACCGCCACCGTAACCTGCGGGCAGATGCGGCGTGCACGGCGCACGACGTCAACATGACCATAGGTGATGGGATCGAACGTTCCGGGAACGAGCACATGGGTGATGGGATCGGGCATGGAAGCTCCTTGAGAACGGAGGTACAGGACAGGCACGGGTGAGACAGTTGTGCCGGGTCATTTTGTCTCTGAGACAGTTGTGCCGGGTTAATCTGTCTCATTTTGTCTCACCAAGGCACCGTCTCTTCAAGCTGGAGGACATCGACCGCGGTGGTGCCATAGCGCTTCTCTCGCACGACCTCGAAGCCCTGCGGGTGCGCCCCAGGAAGATCGGATCGGTGCTCGAACAGGGCGATGGCGCCCGAGGCGAGCAGGCTATGCGCCGCAAGCGCTTCAAGCAGCGCCTCCGCCGGCTCGGGCCCGAGCGCATAGGGAGGGTCTATGAGCACCGCATCGAAGGGCCCGCCCGGCACGCGCCCGCGCGATGCCGCGGCGAGCACATCGCCCGTCACCACACGGTAGGAAGAGCGCTCCGCTTTGAGCCCCTCGAGGTTTCGGCGGACAAGCAAGGCAGCCTGCCGATCGATATCGAAGAACGTGGCATGCAACGCCCCGCGTGAGAGCATCTCGATGCCCAGCGCCCCGGACCCAGCGAACGCGTCGAGCACGCGCGCGCCGCCGATGCCCTCATCGAGGGCAGAATCGAGCACCGAAGCGCACGCCTCGCGCACGCGATCGGTCGTCGGGCGCGTTACCTCGCGCCCCCGCGGCTCCTCGATGCGACGGCCTCGCCACACACCGGCAACGATCCTCATCCACCGCTCACCTCCTTGAATACATCTCCATAGCGCCTGACGACCTCGATCCTCAAGGGCATCGTGGCGGTCGACGCAAGGTCATGAGCATAACGCAAGATCTCTTGCGCGTCATCGTGGGCAGCTTGGATAACCTCGACATCCGCCTCGAGGTCAACAAACCGAAGCGTCACCCCGCCGTGCTGCCTGAGGCCCAAGATCTCGCCCTCATGGCGAAGGCGCAGATCGAGTTCGGCGAGCGCGAAGCCGTCGGAAGTGCGCTCTAAAGCCTCCAAGCGCTCCTGGGCGGTGCTTCGCGCGCCGGACTTCTTCGCATGCGTCATGATGAAGCAGCGCCCCGCATCGCGTCCGCGGCCCACACGGCCACGCAGCTGGTGGAGTGTTGCCAAGCCGAAGCGCTCACCATCCTCGATGACCATCACGGTGGCCTCGGGCACATCGACGCCCACTTCGACCACCGTGGTAGAGACGAGTATCTGCACATCGCCCCGACGGAACGCGTCGATGACTGCATCCTTCTCGTGGTTCGGCATGCGCCCGTGGAGCGCCTCGACGCGCGCCGCGGGAAACGTTCTCCGCACGCGCTCGAGCTCGAGCTCGACGCTGTGCAGCCGAACCTTCGGCGCCGCCTTGCCATCATCCACGTCGAGCGAGGGTGCCGACCCCGGCACGTCGTCGAGCTCGTCGGTAGAGTCGCTCTCTGCCACGAGCGGGCAGATGATGTAGGCGCGCTGCCCTGCCTCAAGGGCTTCGCGCACGGCGCCATAAGCGATATCGCGGTTCGATTCGGTGAGCACGCGCGTCTGGACCCCTGCCCCCGCAACGGGCCGCGTGCGAATAACGCTCGTCTCAAGGTCACCGTAAACCGAGAGCGCAAGGGTGCGCGGAATGGGCGTGGCGGTCATAACGAGCAGGTCGGCGCCGGGACCTTTAGCGCGCAACGCATTCCTTTGGTTCACGCCAAACCGGTGCTGTTCGTCGATGACCACAAGGGTGAGCCGCTTGAAGACGACGTCTTCAGAAAGCACGGCGTGGGTACCGAAGAGCACCGTGAGCTCGCCCGAAGCGAGGCGCTCCTCGATGGACGCCCGCTCATCGGCCGGCGTCGCACCCGTGAGCAGCGCCCACGAGATCCCCGCCTGATCGAGCAGCGGGCCGCACTTCACCGCGTACTGCTGAGCGAGCACGCTCGTAGGGGCCATCACGCATGCCTGGGTATGAGAGTCGGCGACCGCGGCGAGCGCCATGCACGCGACGGCCGTCTTGCCCGTACCCACGTCGCCCAGAAGAAGCCGGTTCATGACGCGGCCGCCTTCGGCCATGTCGTTAAGTATCTCGCCCACGGCGCGCTCCTGCTCATCGGTGAAGGAGAACGGCAGCGCGTCGCGCAAAGCCGCAACGTGCGCGCCGGGCACATGCGCGACGGGGTGAACATCGAGCAGGTTGGCATCGTTGCGAAGGCGAAGTGCGAGCTGCAAGAAGAGGAGCTCATCATAGGCTAGGCGCTGCCGGGCCTCGTCACGCTCATCGAATGAGGTCGGAAAATGAATGGAGCGGAGCGCGCGGGAGATGCTCATGAGGTGGCGGCGCGCGCGGATGCGAGCGGGCAGAGCATCGACAAAGCCGTCGGTGCGCTCCAAGGCGCCCGAAACGATCCTCCGCATCCAGGCAACGGAAATGCCCTCCCCCACCGGATGCACCGGCATGATGGAGCCCGACTGCGCGCGCTCGTCGAGCTTCTCGAAATGAGGCGAGCTCATCTGCTTGAACCCGTAGGCGAATTCGACCTTGCCCATGAGTGCGAGGCGATCGCCGGGCTTGATGTCGCGCGCAAGCCATGGCTGCTTGAAGAACGCCGCCTGGATCACGCCCGTTTCGTCGATAAGCGAAACCTCGACCACGCTGAGCCGCGGGCGCGGGTGCTTCTCCACCACGCGATCGACGGTAGCGACGATGGTCGATACCTCGCCAAGCGGGGCATCTTCAACGGTATAGGCATGTGAGAAATCGAGGTAGCGGCGCGGTATATGGAGAAGGAGGTCGCCCACGCGTTCGATCCCCAAACGCCTGAGCGCCTCCTCGCGAGCTCCAGATACATATTTTAGGCGCGACACATCCTCATCGAGCGCGCTGGCCCGAAGCAGGCGCGCGTGCGCCGGCGACAAGGCATAGCTACGCTGAGGCGCGGCCACGATCTACTCGATCGAGAAAATCACCGGATAGAGCGGCTGCTCTCCACGGTGCGAATCGATCTCGAGGTCGGGCTGGGCCTCCTCGATGGCGGCGATGATATCCTCGAAATCCTCGTCGGAGAGATCCGCGCCAGCGAGAATGGTGAGCGAGTCACCCTCCTCATCTTCCTGCATGCGGTTGATGCACTCAAGCGTAACCTGCTTGACGTCGGACCCGACCACATCGATCGACCCGCCGATGATGCCCATGACATCGCCAGCGTGGATGGGCGATCCGTCGGACGCCTGGCTATCGCGCACGGCCGAGGTAACCTCGCCATCGCGCACATCCTCGAGGGCCTCGGTCATAGCCTCAACCGCATCTTCGAGCGAAGAATCCGGCAGCACGGCGAAGAGCGCCGAGAATGCCTGCGGCACGGTCTTCGTAGGAACGACCGCAACCTGCTTGTCGGTGCAGGCGGTCGCAGCGGCCTCGGCCGCCATGCGAATGTTGCCGTTGTCGGGCAGGATGATCACGGCCTCGGCGTTGACCTTCGAGACGGCATCGAGAAGGTCGGCCGTGCTCGGGTTCATGGTCTGTCCGCCCGAGACCACCACGTCGACGCCGAGCGACTCGAGGATCTCGGCCTCGCCGGAACCGGCCGCAACCGCCACGAAGCCGAGCGGCTTGGCAGGCTCTGCAGGCGCCGCATCCTGGTCCTCGTGGATCTTGGCGGTGCGCTCGCGCGATTCCATGTCCATGTTGTGGATGAAGACCTCATAGATCTGGCCGAGCTGCAGCATGTGCTCGAGCACGAGGTTCGGGGTATTGGAATGAACGTGGATCTTATAGTCGGGGTAGGCGCCCACGAGCAGCTCGCAATCGCCCATGGAGGCGAGGAACTGGAGGCACTCCTCCTCGTCGAAGGGGGCGTCTGCCTTGAAGAGGAACTCGTTGCAGTAGCGGTACTCCGAGCCCTCCCAATCGTCGTTCGCCTCGATCTTCACGCGGTCGAGCGCGCCCTCGCGAGCGCTGTCGGCGGAGGCATCGAAGGTGGCGGCGAAGTCCTCGGTCTTGACAGCGGTGCGCCCGAGAGCAGCGGCCACGAAGTTCTCGAGGAAGATGGCGAAGCCGAACGCGCCGGAGTCCACCACGCCGTTCTCCTTGAGCACCGGGAGCAGGTCGGGCGTGCGCGCGACGGACTGATACGCCTCGACTACGATAGCGTCGAGCGTGTCCTCGACCGACTCGCGAGCCTTGGCGCAAGAATCGGCCTTGGTGGAGATATCGCGCAGCACGGTCAGGATCGTGCCCTCGACCGGCTTGCGCACCGCCTTGAAGGCGACCTTCACGGCGTTGCGGAGCGCAGCGGCCACATCGGCAGACGTCGCAGGGTCCGTCGCGTCGACGAGCCCCTCGGCAACGCCGCGCAGAATCTGCGAGGTGATGACGCCAGAGTTTCCGCGCGCGCCCATGAGCGAGCCGTGGGTGATGGCGCCGGCGATGGCCTCCATATCGGCGTCGGCGGGAAGGCTGCTGAGCTCCTTCACCACCGAGGCGAGCGTGAGCGACATATTGGTTCCGGTATCGCCATCGGGCACGGGGAACACGTTGAGCTTGTTGATGTCCTCTGCCTTGTCAGAGACCGCGGCGGCCGCAATGGGAAAGCAGGTTCGAATGGTCTTCGCAATCATGTGGGATATCTCCGTTGGTTCTAGCCAGGGTACGTACCGCCCGGCGTCTAGCCGAGGTTCTTGAGCGCGTCGATATGGATGACGACCTTCAACTTGGCGGGGTCGATCTCTGCGATCTCCTTCAGCGTGAAGGCGACCGCGCTGGAAAGGTTCTCGCACACGGACTTCATGTTCACGCCGCTCTCGAGCACAACGTGCAAATCGACGGCGAGCCCCTCCTCGGTGTTGGAGACAAGCACGCCCTTGCGCAGGCGCTGGCCGGCAAGCAGGCGCACGCTCTCGGCACCCTGCAGCTGCTCGGCCATGCCAACCACGCCATAGCAAGACATGGCAGCGTAGCCGGCGATATCGGCAATGACATCGTTAGAAACGCTCAGGCTTCCGGACACTGTATCAGGCACGGGAATCTCCTTATCTGATGCACAGCGCATCGGTTTCACGAGTAATCCCCTGTATCTTACTACGAGTTTGGAACCCATGCTGAAAATGCACGCCATGCAAAATCAGGACAGAGGGAATTTCACCTCTCCTGCCCTCGCTGACGTAAAACCAGGACAGAGGGAATGTTGCGTCCCCTGCCCTGGTTGTCTCATGATCTGCGCCCGCTATTCCTCGAGCTCGCCATCCTCGAACTGGGAGTTATAGAGCTCGGCATAGAAGCCGTTCTTAGCAAGGAGCTCGTCGTGCGTGCCAGATTCCACGATGTCGCCGTCACGCAGCACCAAGATCACGTCGGCATTGCGGATGGTGCTCAAGCGGTGCGCGATCACGAAGCTCGTGCGGCCCTGCATGAGGGCGTCCATGGCGCGCTGGATGCGCTCCTCGGTGCGCGTGTCCACGTTGGAAGTGGCCTCGTCCAGGATGAGAATGGGGCGGTCGGCAATGAACGCGCGGGCGATGGTGAGAAGCTGCTTCTGGCCCTGGCTCACGTTGGAGGCGTCCTCGTTGAGCTCGAAGTCGTAGCCTCCGGGAAGCGTGCGGATGAAATGGTCCGCGAGCGCGGCTCGCGCGGCAGCGTGCACCTCGTCGTCTGAAGCAGACGCCCTGCCATAGCGGATGTTCTCCTTGATGCTCCCCTTGAAGAGCCACGTATCCTGCAGAACCATGGCGAAGTTCTCGCGCAGGTCGTCGCGCGCGTAGTCGCGCAGGTCCACGCCATCCACGGTGATGGACCCGGCGTTCACGTCGTAGAAGCGCATGAGGAGCTTCATGAGCGTGGTCTTGCCCGCACCCGTGGGCCCTACGATGGCAACGGTCTGACCCGACTCCACATGGCAGCTGAAATCGTGGATGATGGTCTTGTTGGGAACATACCCGAAGCGCACGTGGTCGAATGTGACCTCTCCGCGGCAGCGGGGCAGCTCGGGCGTGGATGCATCGGCAGATTCCTCGGGCTCGGCCAAGAACTCGAATACGCGCTCGGCAGCAGCCGAGAGCATCTGGAGCATGTTCGACACCTGGCTAAGCTGCGTGATGGGCTGCGTGAAGTTGCGCACGTACTGCATGAAGGCCTGGATATCGCCCAGGTTGATGGTGCCGGCAATAGCCAGGAATGCGCCTACGATAACCACCGCCACGTAGGCGAGGTTCGCCACGAAGTTCATGATCGGCTGCATGAGGCCGCTGAAGAACTGCGCCCGCCAGCCTGAATCATAGAGGTTAGCGTTCTCCACATCGAAATCGGCCACGGCGCGCTGCTCGCGGTTGAAGACCTTGATGACGTTCTGGCCCGAGAAGCTTTCCTCGATGATGCCGTCCACGCGGCCCAAGATGGCCTGCTGGCGGCGGAAATACCGCTGCGACGAGCGCACGACGACCACCACGAGCACGAGCGAGACGGGCACCGTGAGGAAGGTGAGGCCCGCGAGCGTCACCGAGACCGAAACCATCATGACGGCGACGCCGATGATCTGCGTCACCGAGGTGATGAGCTGGGTCACGCTCTGGTTGAGCGATTGCCCGAGGGTGTCAACGTCGTTGGTCACGCGGCTCATAACGTCGCCGACCGAGTTCGTCTCGAAGTAGCTGAGCGGCATGCGGTCAATCTTCTCAACGATCTCCCTACGCATGCGATAGCACACGCGCTGGGTCAGGCCCGTCATGATCCAGCCCTGGACGAAGTTCATAGCCGCGCTCGTCACGTAAAGGCACAAGAGCCCGGCCAGAATGTAGCCAATCTTGGTGAAGTCGATACCGCCCGTGCCCGTGACCTTCGCAGCAAGGCCCTGGAAGAGCTCGGTCGTGGCCTGGCCCAGAATGCGAGGGCCGAGCACGTTGAACACCACCGAAGCGATGGCGCAGACGATAGCGATGATGAGCGCGATGCGCTCGTGCGCGATATAGGCGACGAGCTTCTTGATGGTTCCCTTGAAGTCCTTCGCGCGCTCAGACGCGGGACCACGTCCCATGGGGCCCGGCATCAGCGCTCACCTCCTTTCAAAGCGTTGGCGTCCAAGGCAGAGGCCTCGTTTGCCGCATCGTCAAGGCCAAGCTCCTTCGCAGAAAGCTGGCTCTTCGCAATCTCGAGGTACTCGGGGCAGGAGCGCAGCAGCTCTTCATGCGTGCCGCGGCCCACGATGCGGCCATCGTCGAGCACGAGGATCTCGTCGGCGTGCATGATGGTCGCGATGCGCTGCGCCACGATCACGATGGCGGCGTCTCCCGCGCGGTCGGCGAGCTCCTGGCGCAGCACCGAATCGGTCTTGTAGTCGAGCGCGCTGAAACTGTCGTCGAACACGAGCACGTGCGGGCGGATGGCCAGGGCGCGGGCGATGGAAAGACGCTGGTTCTGGCCACCGGACACGTTGGAGCCGCCCTGGCTGATGGGGCTTTCGTACGTATCGGGCTTGCCCTCGATGAACTCCGTCGCCTGGGCGATCTGAGCTGCCTCGACCATGTCGGCATCGGGCATGGAGGGGTCGCCGTACTTGATGTTGCTCGCTATGGTACCGCTGAAGAGCATGCGCTTCTGCGGCACGTACCCTATGGTGCGGCGCAGCTCCTCGAGGCCGATCTTTCTGATGTCCACGCCATCGAGCGTGATAGAACCCTCCGTGACATCGTAGAGGCGCGGGACAAGCTGCACGAGGGTAGACTTGCCGCAACCGGTGGAGCCGATGATGGCGCAGGTCTTGCCCGGCTCGGCCGTGAAGCTGATGTGCTCCAAGGTGGGTTCGTCGGCATCGGGATAGGTGAACGTCACGTCGTTATAGGAGATGACGCCGCGCCACCCCTCGCCGCGCTCACGAGACACGCGATCGGCGGGCGCTGGGTCCTCGATGCTGGAATGGCAGGCAAGGACCTCTTGGACGCGCTCCGCCGCCACGTCGGCACGCGGCAGCATGACCGAGATCATCGTGAGGATCATGAAGCTCATGATCACCTGCATGACGTAGTTGATATAGGCCATGAGGTCGCCCACCATGAGGTTGCCCGCGTCGACGCCTTGCCCGCCGAACCACACGATGCCGACAGTCGTGGCATTCATCACGATGAGCATCATGGGCATGAGTGCCGCCATGCACCGGTTGGTGAAGATATAGGTGTTGGTGAGCTCGCGGTTCGCCTTGTCGTAGCGCTCCTGCTCGTAGCTCTGGCGGCCGAAGGCGCGAACGGGCATGATGCCCGTCACAATCTCGCGTGCGACCAGGTTGTTGCGGTCCACCAGGCTCTGCATGCGGCGGAACTTGGGCATGGTGATGCCCATAAGGATGCCGATGGTGATGGCGATGACCAGGATTGCAACCACGAGGATCCACTCGAGCCCGGTTGGCGTGGTGAGCACGCGCACCACGGCGCCGATGCCCATGCAGGGCGCGAAGAGCACGATGCGCAGGCACATCACGAGCACCATTTGGATCTGCTGAATGTCGTTTGTTGCACGCGTGATGAGCGACGCAGCGGAGAACTTCTCCATTTCCGCAGGTGAGAACGACAGCACGCGCTCGTAGAGCTGGTGGCGCAGGTCGCGCGCGATCGCGGCCGAGGTCTTCGACGCGTTGAACGCCGCGAGGATGGCGCAGAGCGCCGAGAGCAGCGCGTAGGCGAGCATGGTGAGGCCCTCGGAGAAGAGATAGGATGTCTGGACGTCGTTCAGGTCCAGGCCGGCATCGCGGTAGGCGTCCTTCACGTATTCGATGGCGCGGCCCTCGATGATGGTATCGCCCTGATCGCCGAGGGAATCGACGAGCTGTGCGCGCATCTGCGCGAAGCTGCCCGCCTCCACCGTGACGGCGTGCCCGGCCTCGGCAGACAAGTACCCTTCAACCATGCCGACGAGTTCGTCGAGGTCGATGGTGTCCCCGAACTGTGCTTTGAGGGCATCGAACGCCGGCATGCCCGCGGCCGCCTCGGCGGAAGCGAAGTCCTCTACCGCAATACCTTGGTTGATCTGGTAGACGAGCATCTCGGCCTCGGCCATTTCGCTCTCAATCGCGGCACGGTCGTCATCCGAGCCAACGAAGGTGCGCACGCCGCCCGCATCGGGGCCGCTATAGAACGCATCGACCTGGCTTGCAACGTCCTTGTCGAGGAATAGCTCGACATCCGCGAGGTCGCTCTCGGTGATTTGATCCGGAACGGCACTCTCGATGCCGCCCTGGCTGATGCCCACGTCTACGATGTTGCTCATGAGCCCAGGCAGGGTCAGCTCGCAATTGGCCTGCATGAATAGCAGCACCAACGCGATGAGGAAGTTGATTCCGTGCCCTTTGAGGAACTTGAAGATCTTCAACGGCGCATCCCTTCCGTTGTCGCGCGCCGGGCCATCTTCCCGCCGCATGCCTCGCGACGGCCTATGAGCCCAGACGCTCGAAGGGGGCCCGTAGGCACCCTCCTCTTCTCGTATATATATGTGTGTAGAGTTGCCGCATGCGAACCAGGCAGCACACCTGCCGCACGCCCTACCCCTCCGCGCACGTGGTGCAAGTTGTACCCCATCGATTTCGAAAATGGGTTGTCGCGGGAAAGCTTTGGGCACCCTTCATACAATTTTCATTCATGAGGTACCGAACGGAATGCGTATTTATGGGCGACATTGCGCCTGGGCTAGATGCGCCGGGTGGCAAGCGAACGGCCGCGAAAGGGATCTCCTGTAGATATCTATATATCTATATAAAAAGGCGAACATAACGCTCATGGAGGTTCGTCCCAAAGAGCTCGCGAGCCACGTCCTGCTGGACCTCGCCCGAGAGGCAAGCATAGCGCTCATGGAGGTTCACCCCGCCTGTTGACGGCGCTTGGCGGTACGCGTAGCATGTACGCGGGCAAAATGCTGGAATTTGTTCGTGAAGATTACTCGCATTTCCAGTGTTCTGTGCTATAGTTCCTATCTGTTTGATTAAGTGGGTAGTTCCAGACCGCCCAAGGAGGGTTTCGATATGTCCAAAGTTTGCGAAGTCTGCGGTAAGCACCCCGTTGCTGGTCGCTCCATCAGCCACTCCCACCGCGTGACCAACCGTAAGTTCCGTCCCAACATCCAGCGCGTGTACTGCGTGGTCGATGGCCAGCGCAAGAAGATGAACGTGTGCACCAACTGCCTCAAGTCCGGCAAGGTGGCCCGCTCCTAAGTGCTTTGGCGTCGCGGACGCGGCGCTCCCCTTCTTGGGAACTTATTTGCATGCAAGACGCCCTTCGGGGCGTCTTTTTTGTTCGCTCCCCACGATCATATTTGCTCGTCGCCCCCCGCGCGGGTAAATATGATTGTCGCTCCTCGGCAGGCAAAGCACGACGATGCCGAGCACGGCCAAAACGGACTCCGCGCACCATAAAAACGGACCCGTCGCGCCATAAAGCTGACTCCGCCCACCACCAAAATTGACTGAACCGGGGATTTCGGCCCCGTCCAAACACTTAGTTTCAACTTTTGGGCACTTCATCACTAACCCGTCAAGTACACAAAGAACGCCGCAAAAGCGCAAGCCGCTGAGCTGCGCAAACATACGTGCGATAAACCGCAATCGCCACGTCTACTTTGACAGCACGCGTTCGAGTGCCCAAAAGTTGAAATCGGAATCTCCTGAGACCCATTGAATGCCAAAAAACCGCCCATAATACGAGCGGCGAGGGGGCAGGAGCCCGACACGCGGAAATCTGAAGGCCCGGACGGCGTTATCCTGAGGCGCTAAGGCAAAGCAAGCTTGCATCATCCGGCATTTTGATTGGTGGATGGCACCCGAGCTTACTATCCGAACGCTCGAGAACCCGCATCTCGTGCTTAAGCGACTCGTTTGCTCGAAGGATGGCATCCCTGCAGAATACTTCGAGCTCCAGCATGCCATAGGTACCACAGACGGCGAACATGCTGTCCGATATGCCCAGCACCGCAAGCAAAGCGTTGTCCCCATCCCCGCTTCCAAAGAGTAGCGCATCCCACGTTTATGGTGATGAAAGACGTGGTATAACTCCGATACGGCGCACGTTCAAAGCGCACCCCGCCCTATATGCCACACGACACAATAGCGTCGGCGTCGCAATGAGAGCACTCGAAATGAGCATTGGAGGGATTATGCCGACAATTAGCATGTTCTACGGAATAATTATCTCCATGTATTTTAATGACCACATGCCTCCGCACTTCCACGCGAGGTATCAAGGCCACGAAGCTGCGTTTACGTTCGACGGAGAACTGCTCACCGGAAACCTTCCCCACAAGCAGGAAGCCATGGTCCGCGCCTGGGCACTCATCCACTCCGACGAACTTGCTGCGGTCTGGGAGCTCGCAGGCAGCGAAGGCCAGACCTTCAAAATCGACCCGCTCCGCTAGGAGGTTACTTATGGCTGATATTCGCGATCTACCGTTCCCCATTGTCGTAACCGAGGTTCACGCGCTCGGCGAATTCCAGCTTGCATTGACGTTTCAAGACGGCAAGCGAGGAATATTCGATATGAAACCATATTTGGGAAAGGGAGTTTTCAAAGATCTCGAAAACCCGGGTTACTTCTCGCTCGTGACAATAGAAAATGGGACTGCATCGTGGCCAAACGGAGCAGATATGGCACCTGAGCGACTTTACACTGACTGCATCGCTGCCTAGTCTTAACGGTACAAAAGGCAATGGGAGAGGTTTCATGCGAGCCTGAACCCACGATTACCTTAACGAACTATCTGCTTACGAGCACAAGCTCAAGACCTTCCATGGCATCGACGGCCATACCTGTAGCGCTGATTCTGTTGGCCTATGAGACGCTGCTCGGCTAAGCCGAGCATAGGGTGATGCGTACGTATATGGGAACAGCCACCTTTTGCGGAGACGGCTGCTCGGCGTGGGCATCACCCACCAAAACCATGTCTCACAGGAGGGCTTAAAACCTTCTGCTCGTTACGAGTATAGTCCAAAGCGGAGTCACCGTTCGCCGTGGGGTGTACTCGGATTACGGCCAGGATCTAATCCCTACGTAAAAGATCGCGCATAAACTCGGAGCCGAAGATATCGTAACCGCGGTACGTAAGCCCATCCCGTTGATGGACTCGGCAACACAGCTCGCTGCAATATCGAAGACGGAAGAACCGTTGACCTGAGCCCACGTTGAGGAACATCATGCGAATAAAGGCTTAGGTAGGATACGGAAACACTAAGCGCCGCGGCCTTTCCCCATGCCATGATGCGCTATAAACCCGCCATTTTGTTTTAGGACGACAAGCTCCTGGTGCGCAAGAGTAGCGTCTTCCATCACATTCTCGAGCTGACAGAACCAGATGCCATAAAACAGCGCACCGCAAGCACAGACAAGCAACCGTCCAGTGCTGAAGGATGCGCAGGAAATGACCGCTCAAGTGCATGAAAGAGAGTTCCCGTAACTTACGCTCACGAGAACCGAGACCCCGCCAACAAAAACGTGCTACGATACTACAAGATCACTCGCACGGGGCAGAAGCTCCTACCGCGGGTGATTTTGTTATTCCGCAGTCACAGTGGCCTTGGCAGCATTTCGCGAGCGCGCGTAGACAATCATCATCCCTGTGCCGAACCCCGAAGCCGTGTCAGCCCACAAGCAACATATTGCGCACCAATGGGAGCGGCCATCACATAATCATTCCTTCGATATAGGAGGCCTTCTGATGTGAAGGGGACTTCATCAAAAGCGATGAAAGCCTACTGCCCCTGCGCGGCGTATCTCGCCTCGGTCGCCTCCTTGGCGGGGCGCCACCAGGCCTCGTTCTCGCGGTACCAGGCGATCGTCTCGGCGAGGCCCTCGGCGAAGTCGGCGTGGGCCGGCTCCCAGCCGAGCTCGCGGCGGAGCTTCGTGGGGTCGATCGCGCACCCAGTCGAAGTCGTCCCCGTCGCGGCCGAAGGCCTCGAGGATGGCGCGCAGCACGTCGATGTTCGACCTCTCTCCGTCGGCGCCGATGAGGTAGGTCTCGCCGATCTGACCCTTGGTGAGGATGGTCCAGACTGCCGAGCTATGGTCCTCGGTGTGGATCCAGTCGCGGACGTTCAGGCCGTCGCCGTAGAGCCTCGGGCGCACCCCGTCGATCAGGTTCGTGATCTGGCGCGGGATGAACTTCTCCACGTGCTGATACGGGCCGTAGTTGTTCGAGCAGTTGGAGATCGTCGCCCTCACGCCGAAGGTGCGGTGCCACGCGCGGACCAGGAGGTCGGAGCTCGCCTTCGTGGAGCTGTAGGGGCTGCTCGGGCGGTACGGGGTCTCCTCGGTGAAGCGCGCCGGGTCGTCAAGGGCGAGGTCGCCGTAGACCTCGTCGGTCGAGACGTGGTGGTAGCGGACGCCGTATTTTCGCGCCGCCTCGAGGAGCGCGTAGGTGCCCTCGACGTTGGTGCGCAGGAACGGCTCGGGGTCGGCGATGGAGTTGTCGTTGTGGCTCTCCGCCGCGTAGTGCACGATGGCGTCGTGCCCGGGGACGAGCTCGTCCAGGAGCGCGCGGTCGCAGACGTCGCCCACCACGAGCTCCACCCGGTCCTCGGGCAGGCCCGCGATGTTCTCCGGGTTGCCCGCGTAGGTGAGCTTGTCGAGCACGGTCACGTGCACGCCGGGGTGCTCGCGCACCACGTAGCGCACGAAGTTGCTGCCGATGAAGCCGCAGCCTCCGGTGACGATGATGTTCCTGGGTTCGAAGATCTCGGACATATAGAGCTCCTGTGGTCGCGGATAATACAAACAGTTGTTCGAAAATAAAATATACTTATTTCTGCGAGCGGGCGGTGCCCTCCCAATCAGCAGGATAGATTGGAGGGATCCCGTGATCGTAAAGCTAACCGAGCTGTTGCGCGCCCTCGCGGCCGTAACGGCGCTGGTCATCATCCTGATTCTGTTGTTCAGGTAAACCAGCCGGGCGACGCTTCGCGATAAGGGAACAGCCGCCTCTGCACAAGCGGCTGTTCCGCGTGGGCGTCGCCCACCAAAAGCCTTAGCAGGAGGGCTTAAAACCTCTGCTCGCTGTAAGTATACCCGCTGGCACTCCTGCTTGCCAGCGGGTATACGCCTTTTGCGACAAGCTTGAAAAGTATAGCTCATTGCTTAAATGCGAACATATGTTTCTTTTATCAACTCATCATGGTAGAATATCGATATGCGAGCGGGCGGTGCCCTCCGAGTCCGACGGGGTAGATGGAGGGATCCCATGAGCAAGCTCACCCAGCTGCTGCTATCGGCAGCTGTGCTTGTAGCGCTGATTCTGTTGGCCTACGAGATGCTGCTCGGTTAGACCGGGCCGGGGTGATGCTTGACGCATATGGGAACAGCCGCCTTTAGCGGAGACGGCTGTCCAGCGTGGGCATCACCCACCAAAACCATGTCTCGCAGGAGGGCTTAAAACCTTCTGCTCGCTACGAGTATACCCCAAAACGGCGTCCCCGTTCGCCGTGGGGTGTACTCGGCCGGCAACCTCAAGAATCTCGCACGCTCTGGCAGCAGCGTAGCGTCAGATTGGAGACGCGGTACCGGTGATGCCATGCATGACGAGCACGGGCCTACCGAGGGAGAGTGCCTCTTCGTGGATGCCTAGGCGCGTCCCGCCTCGTCCAAAATAGAGATGAAGTGCCTGCCGTAATCTGTCTTTGACATCTCCTCGCCGAGCAAGCGGAACTCATCGGCCCCGATAAACCCCCAACGGAAGGCAACCTCCTCGATTGTGTTTGATAACGTCTGATTTGCGAATTTGAGCATACTGTTTTTTCGGGAATGA
>NZ_CEWCAA010000042.1:0-19071 GCF_982429025.1 Enorma sp. | reverse complement strand
CCCGCCTCGTATGCCCATCCTGCGGGAATGGCTGCCGATCGCCTGTTCTGGCTCGTCCCTTCGGTGGGGGGCCCGCAGCTTCGCACGGCCGACCTCCGTGCCTTCTCTCGCGCGGCGCAGGAGGCCGGCGCGCTTCTCATCGTGGACAATACGCTCATGACGGTCTACGGGTGCCATCCGTTGATGCAGGGTGCGCATATCTGCATCGAGAATCTCGATGCTATGGTTGACGCGCCGCTCGAGGAGCCTGTTGTCGCCGTTTCGGTGGCCCGCTCCCTTGCCCGTCGCGGTCGCCGCCACCTCGCCGATCCACGTGCCGAGGATGCGCATCGTCTGCTCTCGTTCGGGTTTGGATCCCCTGATGCCGTGGAGCCCCAGAGTGCTCCGGCGGGGGAGGACCTCACTGCCATCGATGCCGCTCTCGATTCGCTCGCTGCCCGTATGCAGCCCCGTTTCGACGGTGCGAACGCAATCGCCTCATATCTTTCCTGCCATGCCGCTGTTGGTTGCGTGCGCTATCCCGCGCTCGCAACGCACCCCGACCACCTGCTCGCGCCTACGGTCCTCGAGCATGGCTTCGGTCCTGCGGTGTCGTTTTGTTTGAGGGGTGCTCCTGCTGAGAGCATGCGGGCGCAGGCGACGCGCTTTGCTGCCCTGTTTGAGGAAGCGCGCGTCGCATCTGCCGAGTCTTTCGCGGCTGCTTCCACAGGAGAATCCGTGGTGTTCGACGCGCCGGCATCGGCCTTTGATAAGACGCGCCGGACGCACATCGTGCCCGTAGCCGATTCCAAGACCTGCTGTCTCAGGCTCTATATGGGTGCCGAGCACCCGCTTTCTATCGTGGATAGCCTGGACCAGGCGCTTCGTCTCTTCTGCAACCCTCCCGAGCCCTAAGGGCGCGCGGCTCTGGCCGCTTCTCGTCTCGCCATATAACCTGCTTATCCATACATCGGGGAGGGTGTCATGGATTCCCTGTTTTCCACCGCCGACCTTGTTCAGGCGGTCGTTCTGGGTGTTGCGCTCGCTATGGACGCCATGGCGGTGACGCTGTCCAATTCGCTTTGCGAACCGGATATGCCTGCGTCCAAGAAGCTCGCGATGCCCGTCATGTTCGCTCTATTCCAGATGGCCATGCCCATTGCGGGCTTTTTCGGCGGCACGCTTGTGGCTCCGCTCATCGAGGCGTATGCCGGCATCGTATCGCTCGTCATCCTTGCGTTCGTGGGCGGGAAGATGGTTTGGGAGGCGGTGCGCGAGCTTCATGAGCCCGAGCAATGCCCTGCCACGCGGCTTACGTACGGCATGATCTTCTTCGAGGCAATCGCGACTTCGATCGACGCCTTCATCGTTGGCGTCTCACTTGCGGCTGCTGGCGCGAACATCGTGCTTTACGGCGCTGCCATCGGCGTGACGACGCTTTTGTGCTGCCTCATCGTGCTCGCCATAGGCAGGCGCCTCGGCGCGCATTTCGGACCCAAGGCAGAGATTGCCGGCGGTATCGTGCTCATTATCATCGGCCTCAGGGCGTTCTTGTCGTAAGCGGGGTGCGCTGCGCTTGCTGCCTGCCGTTTCCATCCGTCTTCATCATCCTTGCTTCGGTCCTGAAACCTCGGCGTGCTTCCGCGTGCAGGGAGTATAGGCGTATCTGTACTGGCGCGGATTTGTGCATGTTGTCAAACGTTGCCTCCTCATAGAACCGTTCACGATTCTGCTGAAAATCATTCATAGGTACGCTGAGTGTGACCTTTATGCCATATTCATCATGTTTGTGCACGATTTGCCATGTGGTGCTGTCTTGTTTCGCGCTCGGCCGTCAGTGCTCGACTTGCGGACGGCTGACGGGCCGTACTCGTTCCGCGGGTCCGTTTGCTTTGCTTACCCTGCTGGCGAGTGATGCGCCTCCCGTTTCGTTCCGCTTGCCTTCGTTGAGCATTTCCTTGGCCAGGGTCTTGGATTACCATAGGCGCACCCATTAAACTTCCGGGGGGCGATGATGCCATGGCATATGATCGTAAGAATAGGGAAGGCCATGGCTATTGCGCTGTGGTGCTTGGAGGGCAGGCGGCGCACGAGCTCTATCGGCGCTCGGACCTTGCTCCTCTCATCGAGCATTCTCCGCGCGTTCCTGCTCGTCAGATTGTCCATCGCGTGTCCATGCCCTCGCGCGCGAGTGCGGCTCGCATTGCCGATGCGCTCGCGTGCGCGACCCCATTGAGCTGCGTGGTGCGCGAGGCGAAGGAGCGCCGGACAAATCGGCTCGCATACGGTCAGGTTTTCCGGGATTTGGAAAGCGGTGACGTCTTAGAACTGGATCGCGGCCTCTATGTGCTTTCTCCGGAGCTCTTGTATGTACAGCTTGCGCGTGGGGCGGACGCCGCGATGCTCTGGATGCTCGCATCTGAGTTCATCGGCAGCTATGGAATCGATCACGAGATGCTGAAAAAGGGCCATACGTCTGAGGAAGCCCTGTTTGAACGCACGCCGCTCACGTCATCCGATCGTCTGATGGCGTGCGTCGAGCGGGCTTCGGCTGGGAAGAGGTCGCTTGCCCAGCGCGTTGCCATGCTGATGCTGCCCGGTGCGCGTTCACCCAAGGAGGCTCAGCTCGCTGCTCTGTTTTCGCTGCCGCGTCGATGGGGTGGACGAGGAATTCGTGGCGTCGAACTCAATCATACGTTCCTTCTCTCATCGCAAGCGCGGCGCATTGCGGGACGGGGCGAGCTTGAGGGAGACTTGTACATCCCCTCCATCGATGAAGACGTCGAATACGATAGTGACCTCTTCCATGCAAGTGATGAACGGCGAGAGCTCGATATCCGCAAGGTGAATGCGTTACGCAGCATGGGCGTGGGAGTGCATACGGTGACGCGATCGCAGCTGTACAACTGGCCGGTGTTCAATGCGCTTGCCGATTCTCTTGCTGCGCGAGCGATACGCGGATTCCGCCCTGCGAGTTCGGCCATCAAGCTTCGTCAGTACGAGCTATGGCACGCGCTGCTGTTCCGTGATGAGGAGCATGGCAGATAGCGGATGGTAAAACCGTTCACAAACTTGCCTAATAACGTTCATAGTCGTGGTGAGTGCGCTAAGCCAGTAGCATTCAGTACCTTTATGAATGATTGTGCCGGGCGAGGCCGGTTGTCGTGAGGAAATGGGCCCGAGCGCGCGAAGGGGCGGACGACGGGTGCAGGTGAACGTGCGGAAGGCCCGACACGCGCCGTTTGCCGCGCGGAAGACCCGGGCGCGGCGTTCAGCGCGCGGGCGGTCACCGACCCGAACGCGCGGGCGGGCGAAAGGTCGAGCGTGCACGTATCCCCATCTTTGTTGATTCGGTTCTGCCTCGGGCACGCCGGGGACGGAGAGGGTGCATACGCTACAATGGACGCCGAATCGCTCAGCCAAGCGGTTCGAAGCGAAGACGTGCGGCAGGACGCGGCGCCGCTGAGCCCGCGGACGGATCGCACCCAACCACAAGGAGGAGTATCCATGGCCATGTTTTTCCCCGGTGAGTCCCATACGTTCTCTGAGTACCTGCTGGTGCCCGGATACTCGTCTTCCGAGTGCGTTCCCGCAAACGTATCGCTCAAGACCCCGCTCGTGCGCTTCAAGCGCGGCGAGGAGCCCTCGATCTCTCTTAACGTCCCGATGGTTTCCGCCATCATGCAGTCCGTTTCGGGCGAGCAGATGGGCATCGCGCTCGCTACTGAGGGCGGCATGTCCTTCATCTACGGTTCGCAGACGCCCGAGCAGGAAGCCGCGATGGTCAAGGCCGTGAAGGACCACAAGGCCGGGTTCGTGGTCTCCGACTCCACCCTCACGCCCGGAATGACGATGCAGGAGGTCATGGATCTCAAGGAGAAGACCGGCCACTCCACCATGCCCGTCACCGAGGACGGCACGCCGCACGGCAAGCTGCTCGGCATCGTGACCAGCCGCGACTACCGTCCGAGCCGCGATGATCCGTCGTCCAAGGTCGCTACGTTCATGACTCCGCGCGAGCAGCTCATCGTGGGCGACAAGGACATCACCCTCAAGAAGGCGAACGACGTCATTTGGGATAAGAAGCTCAACGCCCTGCCTGTCGTTGACGAGAACGATTGCCTGCTCGGTATCGTGTTCCGCAAGGACTACGACTCCCATAAGACCAACCCCAACGAGATGCTCGATGCCAACAAGCGCTACATGGTGGGCGCGGGCATTAACACGCGTGACTACGAGACGCGCGTGCCGCTGCTCATCGAGGCCGGCGCCGATGCCCTCTGCATCGACTCCTCCGAGGGCTTCAGCGAGTGGCAGAAGCGCACCATCGCGTGGATTCGCGAGAACTACGGCGAGGACGTCAAGGTGGGCGCTGGCAACGTGGTCGATGCCGAGGGCTTCCGCTTCCTGGCCGATTGCGGCGCGGACTTCATCAAGGTCGGTATCGGCGGCGGCTCCATCTGCATCACGCGCGAGACCAAGGGCATCGGCCGTGGCCAGGCCACGGCGCTTATCGATGTGTGCCGCGCTCGCGATGAGTACTTCGAGGAGACCGGTATCTATGTGCCCGTGTGCTCCGACGGCGGTATCGTCTATGACTACCACATGACGCTTGCGCTCGCCATGGGCGCCGACTTCCTCATGCTTGGCCGCTACTTCGCGCGCTTCGATGAGAGCCCCACAGCCCGCGTGAACGTGAACGGCCAGTACATGAAGGAGTACTGGGGCGAGGGCTCCGCCCGTGCTCGCAACTGGCAGCGTTATGACCTCGGTGGCGCGGCCAAGCTCGCCTTCGAGGAGGGCGTCGACTCCTACGTGCCCTATGCCGGCTCGCTCAAGGACGGCGTGAACTCCACGCTGTACAAGATCAAGTCCACGATGTGCAACTGCGGCGCGCTCACGATTAAGGAGCTGCAGGATAAGGCGAGGCTCACGCTCGTTTCGTCCACCTCGATCGTCGAGGGCGGCGCTCACGACGTCGTGGTGAAGGACCGCAACCATCAGATGGTGAGCTATCAGTAAGGAGAGCTCTAAGCTGAGGCCAGGGGCCCGCAGCTGAGACGGTGCTGCGGCAGGACGACATAGTTCCAGATGTACATCTCAGGCGGTTTCCGTGTATGCGGGCCGCCTGTCCTCGTCTCGCTCAAATGCTTGTCGCCGCTCATTCTTATGCGGAGGATCTGCCTTCGTAGGCCCTCGATGGGTTTCGGGGCGATCGATTACCTGATGTGTCCTGGGCATCGATTACTGCTTGCCTGCTCCGTCTGCACTTCCTCGGCTTGGTTTATCATCGGCTTGAGGAGTTGATGGTATGTTTTGCACGAATTGTGGCGCTGCCCTTCCCGATGATGCGAAGTACTGCACTTCATGCGGTGCCCCCGCACCGGTGTTGGGCGATGAAGAGGTGGCGGGCTCGGGAGAAGGTGCGCCGGTAGATGTTGATGTCCCCGCGTTTGACGAGCCTACGAAGCTGGAAGATGCTTCCGCGCCAAAGCGCAGGGGCATGCGTCCGGCTGCCGTTGCGGCGATAGCCATCGCCGTCGTGGCCGTGCTGGTAGGAGGAGGGGTGCTCACGTGGCACTTCTTCTTCAATGCTCCGGCGCGCGAGTCGACGATCGAGCGCGTCGATTTTGAGCAGCCCACGACGAAAGACGATGCGACGAGCGGCGACGCCGATGCGGAAGGTGGCGCGCAAGCCGAAGGCGCCGATGCAGAGGCTGACGATTCGATATCGACGGGTAACGGGGCCGACGCCGCTTCGGCTGACGGCACGGATTCCGGTTCCTCGCTAGGCGCATCCCCATCGGGCGGTTCCGATGAGTCCTCTTCCGATGCTTCCTCTTCCCAGGACTATATTTTGCCAAACAGCTCCACCGAGCTCATCTCCGAGCAAGATCTTGAGGGCCTTTCAGATTGGGAGCTCTACATCGCGCGGAACGAGATCTACGCGCGGCATGGGCGCGGCTTCAAGAATAAAGACCTCCAGGAGTATTTCGGCAGCAAGTCGTGGTACGTCGAGCGCTATACCCCCGATGAGTTCGACGCGAACCCCACGTTGAGCGATATTGAGCTGCAAAATGTCGAGACGATCCATAACGTCGAGAAAGCGCGCGGATCATCGCACGCATAGGGGGCTGTTCTTTGTTAATGGGGAAGGTTGGCGATGTTGCCGACTACCATGGGTGTATACATGGGTTGCCTCCTGTGAACGAGGAAGATCGTCTGGACGGGGGCAGTTCTGATTCTTGCTCTCTCTGATCAGAGAGGCGGCGCGCGCCCTATTCCTGGTTGGTGCGTCAACAAATAGTTGCAGAGGCTGCCCGCTGCCGTGAGCGTCGCGGGCAGGAGGGCTGTCTCACGTGCGCTCTTTCCAGCCTGCGCTGTCTTTCCGCATCCTCGGTGGGGTTTAGCGTGTTTCTTGTGTGAGGAAACCGTATACTCGTGTTGCGCAACTACAGAGCTTGAACGCATCTTGGGGAGGGGGTACCGGTGGAGCGCGATATGTTGACGCTCGATGACCTTGACCGCTCTTTGCAGGGCAACGACGGGGTGTCGCGTGTGGAAGGGGAGGACGGGGCCTCCTTTGCCGCTGAAGATGAACCGAATGCTCTCGGCCACGCCGTGCATGAGGCGAAAGACCACGAGGGACCTGGTGAGGAACCTCTCGAGAATGATGCCTGGGATGCAAACTTCTCTGAGGACGATGAGCGTACTGAGGACGATGTCCAAGAGGATGAAGGATTTCCTGCGGGCATAAGCCTTGCAGAAGACGATATCGAGGACGACGAGGAGCTTCCTGGCCGCGATATCGAGGACGACGAGGAGGAGGTTCCTGTCCGCGATATCGAAGAAGACGACGAACCGGATGGCTCAGAGGTGCGCGACCGCGCTGCCCGTGCGGTTCAGCAGGCCCTGTCGCTGGTCGTGGAGCACCAGACGGCCTCGGCAATTATTGCGTTCGCGCTTGTATCGGTCTTTGTCATCGGAGCTTTGACCTTCGCGTTCACGCGTATGTTCGCCTATGATCGCGGGGTCCTGCGTGAGGAGAAAGAGGTTTCCGAGAACCTTCTGCCCGTTGAGCATGCCGAGCTTCCGCATCTCGGCCTCCGCATTGATGGCATCTCAACGTCGGCTGCTCCGAATATCGTTGTGCACGTGCGGGTCGATGCGCTCCCGGAGGCGGGGTATCCACCGCTCGCCCCTGAGCAGTTCGCGCTGAGCGAGTCGACTGGCGAGGGCGAGGCGGCAAGCGTGGCTCTCGCGAACTTCAGCTACGACCAGGGCACGGGGGTGTGTACGTTCTCATACGCCACGCCCGTTGCTGATGCCGCTGCTCGGCGAACGCTTTCCGTCAAGCTTCTTCCCGAAAGCGGCTATCGGGGTGGTTGCTCGATAACCTATTCGTGTGCCTAGGAACTGTTGATTTTTCTTCGGGCGATTGGGATTGCAGCTTTTGGGCACTTCGGGGCGGAGGGTCCGGGTAGCCGCGCTGCTGCCGGGAGGGCGCCGGCTCTCTGATCTGCGCCTTTCTCTCCATCCCGCTCGCCTGTACCCGCCCGCCGCACGAGGAAGTGCCCAAAAGTTGATACCTCGACGGGACGGACGACTCCGGAGCCCCATAATCAGCGTCTCCCCTGGGAAACGCCGACCATTGCCCTTGGGCCTCCGCCGCTTCGTCCCATAGGCGGTAAGCGACGCTTCCCGAGCAGTACCTGCGAAATGAAATCCGCTCAGGACTGCCCTGGGCTGGGCTTCCGGCTCAACGCAAATCCGTTTTCGCGCCGTGCCTCCTAGCGTTTCTGGGCATGGCGCGCATTTGTGCGGCCTACGTTTTTGCTGTGCGCATTTGTGTGGCGTGCCTCTATGCTGCGCGCTTCCGCCCTTGGCAATCCGACCCTGTTATTCGCCTAGAGTGCTGCTAGAATGTTGAACGTTACCGACGTTCAACCACAGGGAGCGAGCATGTGCGACCACTGCACCCAAACGCATAACGAGATTCCGCCCTATGATGCCCATGCCATCGAGGCGAAATGGCAGAAGGCTTGGGAGGACGAGAACCTCTTCGCCGTGGACGAGGACCCTTCGAAGCCTAAGAAGTACGTACTGGAGATGTTCCCGTATCCGTCGGGCGACCTCCACATGGGTCATGCGCGCAACTACACCATCGGCGATGCCATGGCGCGGCAGGCGCGGATGCGCGGCTTCGATGTGCTGCATCCCATCGGGTTCGACGCCTTCGGCCTTCCTGCGGAGAACGCCGCCATCAAGCACAATACCCAGGCGGGGGAATGGACCTATAAGAACATGGACCAGGCGCTCGCCACGATGAAGCGCATGGGCTTCTCCTACGATATGGATCGCCTGGTGAAGACCTGCGACCCCGACTATTACAAGTGGGGTCAGTGGATTTTCGAGAAGCTTTGGGAGCGCGGGCTCGTCTACCGCAAAAAGAGCCCGGTCAACTGGTGCCCCGGCTGCAACACCGTGCTCGCGAACGAGCAGGTTACGGAAGGCCATTGCTGGCGTTGCGGATCGGTGCCCGAGAAGCGCGAGCTCGAACAGTGGTACTTCAAGATCACCGATTACGCTCAGGAGCTCTTGGATGACCTCGAGAAGCTTCCCGGATGGCCTGAGCGCGTGAAGCAGATGCAGGCTAACTGGATCGGCCGCTCCGAGGGGGCCGAGGTCGATTTCACCCTTTGTGATGCGGATGGGCAGCCCATTCAGGGCGATGAGGGCAAGATCACCGTCTTCACCACCCGTGCCGACACGCTCTTCGGTTGCACGTTCTTCCTGCTCGCGCCTGAGTACAAGGGACTCATGGAGCTCGTCGAGGGCACTGAATACGAGGCCGATGTGCGCGCGGTCGTTGCGGGCGCCGAGAAGGTTTCCGCCGTGGAGCGCGCTCAGGGCACGCTCGAGAAGCACGGTGCCTTCACCGGTCGCTACGTGGTGAACCCGGTTTCCGGCCAGAAGGTTCCCGTGTGGGTGGCCGACTACATCGTTTCCGACTACGGTACCGGCGCCGTCATGGCCGTTCCCTGCGGCGACCAGCGCGACTTCGAGTTCGCTCGCAAGTACGACCTGCCCATCGTTCCCATCATCCTCATGGACGATGAGCGCGAGGCGCTTGAGGAGGCCGGCGAGTCCATCGATACCTACCATGCCGAGACGGTCGATTGGGAGAGCGCGCACGCCGCCGAGGGCACACTCGTGCAGTCTGGCAAATATACCGGTATGCGTGGTGGCAAGCACTCCGAGGGCGAGGCCGCGATCGTGGCCGACCTCGAGGCTGCCGGTACCGGCCGCCGTTCCGTGCAGTTCCGCCTGCGCGACTGGCTCATCAGCCGCCAGCGCTACTGGGGTAACCCCATTCCCGCGGTGCACTGCGAACATTGCGGCATCGTGCCCGTTCCCGAGGACCAGCTGCCGGTGACGCTCCCGGCGAACCTCGATCTGGGCGCCGGCGAGACCCTTGCCGAGTGCAAGGAATTCTACGAGACGACCTGCCCTGTATGCGGCCGTCCCGCTCGTCGCGAGACCGATACCATGGACACCTTTACCTGCTCCAGCTGGTACTACCTGCGCTACTGCGATCCACATAACGAAAAGCTCCCCTTCTCCAAGGAGGCTGCAGACCGCTGGATGCCGGTCGATAACTATATCGGTGGCATCGAGCACGCCATCCTGCATCTGCTCTACAGCCGCTTCTTTACCAAGGCCCTGCGCGACCTTGGCATGCTCGATGTTGACGAGCCCTTCACTAACCTGCTCTGCCAGGGCATGGTCAAAGACGCTAACGGCGAGACCATGTCTAAGAGCAAGGGCAACGTGGTGCCGCCGTCGAGCGTCATCGATCCGTTTGGTGCAGACACCATGCGCCTGGCGATCCTCTTCATCGCTCCGCCCGAGAAGGACTTCGATTGGGATGAAGAGGCCGTGGCAGGCGCCAACCGCTTCATCAAGCGCGCGTGGCGCATCGTGTGGCAGCTCGCCAACGCCGGTGACGCCTCAGCAAGGCTCATCCCGGGGTCGCTCGATGCGGCTGCGAAGAAGCTCTATCGGGAGCGCCATCGCACGCTCGCCAAGTGCACCGAGGACTTCGATCGCCAGCAGTTCAATACCGCGATCAGCGCCATCATGGAGCTTGTGAACGCTGCGAGCGCCTACCTCAACGCGACCGACGCCGCACCCGAGGCGCGCGACGCCGCACTGTGCTGGCTCGTCGCAAGCGATATCGTGAGCTCGCTCGCGCCGATCTGCCCGTTCTGGGCCGACGAGCTCTGGCACGAGGCACTCGGCCACACCGAGAGCGTCTACACCGCGCCGTGGCCGGAGTTCGACATCGCCGAGGCCGCGACCGATACGGTCGAGATTGCCGTTCAGGTGCTTGGCAAGCTGCGCAGCCGCGTGGAGATTTCCGCGACGGCCACGCAAGACGAGATGCGTGCTGCCGCCGAGGAGGCTGCCGCCAAGTGGATTGACGGCAAGACGGTCGTGAAGGCGATCTGTGTCCCCGGTAAGCTGGTCAATTTGGTCGTCAAATAGCGCTGCGGCTTATTTAGCCATGCGATCTTGACATTCAATGGGGGCGGGATGACCTTCGGGCTATCCCGCCCCCATTTCATGTCAACTTCGCGCACCTGAATCAGCCTCGCCGACCTGATGGGGGTGCCTGCCTGCCGTTTACTCGTCGGTCGCCGCTGTAAGGTACCCCGTGTGCGGCGGTCCGCGGTATCTTAGCTGCCCTTGCCAAGATGCCCGCAATAGAATTGTCGAAAGAAATATCCAAAACTGTAGGCATCTTTCTACAATTCTTACGATAATTATTCAAAAGGGCGACGATTGCGAGCAAGAGGCCGTGTGGCAGTTTCCCCTGGCACCAATGTCGCCCGATTACCGCCCGACTGCCGCCCGACTACCGCGCGGCTGTCGCCCGATTACCGCCCGACTGCCGCCCGACTGCCATATCTGGCTTTTCCGCGGCCGCTCGGGGCGTTTCCGCCGTCGCCTGACCGTTCGCCGACAGGGATTGTGTGATATTTGAGGAGGAAATGGCAGGCGCGGCCACCCTCGAATGACCTCAACAGCCCATCTGACCTGCCTGTGCTATGCTTGCACGGTAATCAGTCTGCATGAGAAAGGAGTGGGGCTTCGGCCTCGCTTCTTTTTTATTGAGGAGGTGTCGCATGGTCAAGAGCAAGCAGGAGCAGCTCATCATCGACGAGCTCGAGAGGCTCGCGCCCGAGCACGGCGTCGACATCGTTGACGTTGAGCTCGCTGGTGCCACCAAGGCCCCGTGCGTGCGCGTTCGCATCGAAGGAGCCGAGGGGGAAGCGCTCTCGCTCGACGAGGTAACCGCGCATACGGCATGGGTGAGCGAGGTCGTTGAGGCGATCGACCCCGTATCGGGCTCCTACACGCTCGAGGTCTCCACGCCCGGCATCGATCGTCCGCTTCGCCGTCCGAGCGACTTCCAGCGTTTCGTCGGCGAGCGCTGCGAGCTCACCACCACTGCGACCGAGGGACGTCGCCGTTTCAAGGGTGCGATCATGACGGCCGACGAGGACGCCGTCACGCTCGAGCTCGAGGGCGAGGAGCCTGTGCGCATCCTCTATACCGATGTAAAGAAGTGCACGCTGAAGCCGGTCATCGACTTCGGCCGGAAGGAAGGGAAATAAACCATGGCATCCCAGATGATGGAGGCATTGGCAGAGCTCTGCCAGGATAAGCATATCGACCAGGGCGCGCTCATCAACGAGCTCGAGCAGTCGCTCGCCGATAGCTACGCTACGGTCCTGCACCTTCCGTTCGGCGCCGAGGTCACGATCGACCGCGCTACGGGCAAGGTCTATGTGTACGAGCGCGTTCCCGTCGAGGAATCCTACGACGAGGAGACCGACGAGTACACCGAGTACACCAAGAAGAACGTGACTCCCAAGGATACGAGCCGCATCGCTGCCCAGCACGCCAAGGCGGCCATCAACGCGCTTGTGCGCAAGAGCGCGCGCGAGCAGATCTTCGAGGAGTTCAGCGATCGCATCGGCGACATCATCACCGGTACGGTGCTGCAGTCCACGCCCGATTTCACCATCGTGAAGATCCGCGACGGCGTTGAGGCCGAGCTTCCGCACTTCGACCTGCGCCGGCATGAGGGCGAGCGCAACGAGCGCCCGCTCGGCGAGCGCTACTCGCATAACCAGCGCATCCGCGCCGTGATCATCGACGTGCGCGACCCCAACTCCACCGAGCCCCCCGTGCGCGGCGAGCATTCGCGCCCGCCGATCGTGGTGAGCCGAACCCATCCTGCGCTCATCAGGCGACTCTTCGAGCTCGAGGTTCCCGAGATCTACGAGGGCACGGTCGAGATCAAGTCCATCGCCCGTGAGCCTGGCCAGCGCTCCAAAGTCGCTGTTCGCTCGCTCGACGATCGCCTCGACCCCGTGGGCGCCTGCGTGGGCCCCAAGGGAAGCCGTGTGCGTACGGTCGTCTCGGAGCTTCGCGGCGAGCGCGTCGACGTCATCCTGTGGGATGAGGATCCCGGCCGCTACGTTGCCAACGCCCTCTCGCCCGCGAAGGTGAATCGCGTGCTCATCGACGAGGAGAAGCGCTATGCCGGCGTCATCGTGCCCGATGACCAGCTCTCGCTCGCTATCGGTAAGGAGGGCCAGAACGCCCGCTTGGCCGCGCGCCTTACGGGCTGGCACATCGACATCAAGAACGAGACGCTCGCCCAGGACATCCTGAGCCACGTGAACGTGCCCGCTCCCGCGGATGACGACCTCATCGATGATGACGAGCCGGGGCGCTGCGCCTACGTGAGCGAGGACGGCGTGCGCTGCCGCAACCAGGCGCGTCCGGGCTCGCGGTTCTGCGGCGTGCATGAGTCCGATGCCATCGCGACTGCGGAGGACCTCATCTAGCGGGTCGGGGGCGACCCGCCCCACCCATTCGACCCGTTGGAAGCTGTGGCGCGCGAGCGCCGGGAGGTAGGTGAAGGCAAATGGCGAAAATCCGTGTTTCAAGCCTTGCCAAGGAATTTGGAATGCCGTCGAAGGAGCTCATCGGGTATCTCGATGACATGAAGATCACCGGCAAGACCGCTTCTTCGTCGCTTGAGGACGTGTTCGTCCAGATGGTGCGCAAGAAGCTCGCGCCCGTGCTGGAGGAGCGCGCTGCCGAGCTCGAGGAGAAGCGTCGTGCCGAGGAAGAGGCGGCAGCCGCCGAGGAGGCCGAGCGCGCACGCGAGGCGGAGGCTGAGCGCCTTGCGGCCGAGGCTCGCCGCGAGGAGGAGCGCCGTCAGGCTGCTGCCGCCGCGGCTGCCGAGGAGGCTGCGCGTGCCGCGGCTGCCGAGGCTGCGCGCTTGGAGCGCGAGCGCAGGAAGCAGGAAGAGCTCGAGGCGAAGCGCCGTGCGGTGCCGGCCTCGGATTCCGGCTCGCGCATGCGCTCGCTTCTCGACCAGATCGCTGAGCAGGAGACCGTGCTCGAGGAGCGTAAGAAGGCAGAGGCTGCCAAGCAGGGAGACGATGCCGCTAACGGGCGTGGTCGCAGGGGTGGCAGGCAGGCTGCCCGCCGCGATGACAACCGTCCGGCGCCCACGCACCCCCGTCGTTCCTCGCATGCCCCGTCGGTGCCCGCCGGCATGGACGTTCCGGCGCCTGAAAAGGCCGGCAAGGGCCGTAAGGGCCGCAAGGGTTCGGCGCAGCATACCGAAGAGGACCGCTACACGCGCATGGCCCGCGAGGCCGAGGAGTACAGCCGCGAGAAGGTTCTCGAGGAGGCCCGTGCCGCCGTCGAGGAGGCGAGCCGCGAGTCCACCGGCCGTCGCAAGAAGCGCAAGGAGAAGCGCCAGCGTGAGGCGGAGGAGAAGCGTCAGGAGCAGAAGATGGAGGAGGCCAAGGCGCAGGGCATCTCGGTCGAGGAGCTCGACGCCGTGCGCGTCTCCGAGGGCGTGACCGTGGCCGAGCTTGCCGAGGCGCTCGACGTGCCGGCGAACGACATCATCAAGCGCCTGTTCCTCCTGGGCACCCCGCTCACCATGACGCAGTCCATGTCCAACGAGCTCGTTGAACTTGTGGCCGACGACCTCGGCCGCCAGATCAAGATCATCAGCCCCGAGGAGGAGAACTCCTTCACGTTCTACGACGACCCGGCAGACCTCAAGTCGCGCCCGCCCGTGGTCACCGTCATGGGCCACGTCGACCACGGCAAGACGTCGCTTCTCGACGCCATCCGCCATACCGGTATCGCCGCGCACGAAGCGGGCGGCATCACCCAGCACATCGGTGCGTCTCAGGTCGAGATCAACGGACGCCAGATCACCTTCGTCGACACCCCGGGTCACGAGGCGTTCACCGCCATGCGTGCCCGCGGCGCCAAGATCACCGACGTCGTCGTGCTCGTGGTTGCCGCCGACGACGGCGTCATGCCCCAGACCATCGAGGCGATCAACCACTCGAAGGCCGCCGGCGTGCCCATCGTGGTCGCGGTCAACAAGTGCGATAAGCCCGAGGCCAACCCCGATCGCGTGCGCCAGGAGCTCGTCGAGCACGGCGTCATCCCCGAGGAGTGGGGCGGCGAGAACATGTTCGTGAATGTTTCGGCTCGGTCGCGCCAGGGTATCGATGACCTGCTCGAGACGATTCTTCTCCAGGCCGACGTGCTCGAGCTCAAGGCGAACCCGGATACGTTCGCTTCCGGATACATCATCGAGGCCAAGCTCGACCGCGGCCGCGGTCCGGTGGCGACGGTGCTCGTCAACCGCGGCACGCTGCACGTGGGCGACGCCCTCGTTGCCGGCACGAGCTTCGGCCGCGTGCGCGCCATGCTCGACCAGCACGGCAATCATCAGGATGCCGCCGGTCCATCTGACGCCGTCGAGATCTTGGGCCTCGACTCCGTCCCCACCGCGGGCGACGAGTTCCGCGTGTTCGAGGACGATCGAGACGCCAAGAAGCTTGCCGACGAGCGCGCCCTGAAGGCCCGCATCGAGGAGCAGAACAAGGTCAAGCACGTGACCCTCGAGACCCTCTTCGACGAGATGAGCGAGAACGAGCTCAAGGAGCTCAACCTCGTGGTCAAGGCAGACGTGCAGGGATCGATCGAGGCGCTTGCGGATTCGCTTGCCAAGATGGACCAGTCCGAGGTGCGCATCAACATCATCCACTCTGCGGTGGGTGCCATCTCCGAGACCGACGTCATCCTCGCCGCCGCGTCGAACGCGATCATCGTCGGCTTCGGCGTGCGTCCGCAGGCCAAGGCCCGCGATCTCGCCGAGCGCGAGAACGTGCAGATCAAGACGTACTCGATCATCTACAAGGCAATCGAGGACATCGATGCCGCGCGCATCGGTATGCTCAAGCCAACGGAGGAGGAGATCCAGACCGGTATCGCCGAGGTACGCGAGCTGTTCCGCGTTCCCAAGGTTGGCGTGGTCGCCGGCTGCATGGTCACCGAGGGCGAGATCGAGCGTTCCGACAAGGTCCGCGTCGTTCGCGACGGCGTCGTGGTCTTCGACGGCGTCTTCGCTTCGATGCGCCGCTTCAAGGACGACGTCAAGAGCGTCAAGAGCGGCTACGAGTGCGGTCTCGGCATCGAGCGCTTCCAGGACGTCCACGTTGGCGACCAGCTCGAGGCCTATAAGATCGTTGAGGTCGCACGTACCGAGTAGCGTTGGTTGAGGGGAGGCTCCCATGAAGCAGAACAACGTCACGCGTCGCCTCGCGGAGCAGCTCCGCGAGAAGCTGGGCTACATCTTGCTGTTCGAGATCGCCGATCCGCGTCTCGACCTTGTGACCATAACGGGAGTCGAGGTCTCGCAGGACCGTTCGTATGCGCGCATCTTCGTCTCATGCGAGGGCGCGCGCTACGAGGAGGTCCTCGGCGCCCTCGGCGCGGCCAAGGGCCGCATCCGCAGCCTCTTGGCCCGTGCGCTCGATTGGCGCGTGGTTCCCGAGCTCGATTTCCGTATCGACCGATCCACTGATGAGGCCGAGCGCATCGCGCTTGCGTTGGAGAACGTTCCGCCTACGATCGGGGTCGAGAAGGACGAGGCTGGCTATCCTGTGCAGGAGCTTGATGGCGACGGTGAGGAGGCAGAGGCCGGCGAGCCTCTTGCCGGCGATACAGCTGAATCTGTCGGTGCCTCGGAAAGCGGGGCCATCGATGGATAAGATTCCCCTTGTGCCTGCCCCCGAGGTCCCTCCTGAACGGGCCGATGCATATTGGGGCATCCTTGAGGTCATCGAGGATGCCCAGTCCATCGCCATCTCGGGCCATACCTCTCCCGATGGAGACGCTTTGGGCTCAACGCTCGGCTTGGGCCTTGCCCTACGTGAGCGTTTCCCGAACAAGGAGATCGCCTTCCTCATGGCGGATGATGCTCCCGTCCCGCGGATCTACCGTTTTCTCCCCGGTGCCGAAGAGCTCGTTCCCGCCGTTCGCTATGCCGGAGACCCTGATCTGTTCATTTCTGTTGATTGCCCCGTGCTTGAGCGGCTCGAGGACGCTCGCGAGGTCGTCCAGCGCTCTCGATTCGTGGTGAGCTTCGATCACCATCCTGCCCGCGAGGAGTTTGCCGACTCCTCGATTCGGCGTGTTGATGCCGCCTCCGCTTCGGTGCTCATCGAGGAGTTCCTCTCGTTCTGCACCATTTCGATTTCTCCTGATGTTGCGAACTGCCTGTTCTGCGGGTTGGTGACCGATACTGGGCGCTTCCAGTACCAGAATGCCGATCCGGAGAGCTTCGTAGTTGCATCACGGCTCGTCGCCGCGGGTGCGGAGCCCTCGCGCATCTCGCTCGAGGTCTATCAGAGCCAGCGCATCGAGTACCTGCATCTGGAATCAATCGTCATGGGGCGCATCCGCACGGTTGTGGATGGACGCGTGGCCTTCAGCTACGCGCGTGCGGAGGACCTTGAAGGGTGCGGCGTGTCGCAAGACGAATGCGACGGGCTCGTTGACATCGTTCGCTCGGTAGGCGGGGTGGAGGTCTGTCTCTTCCTCAAGGAATGCGGTTGCGACGGCAAGGTGCGCGGCAACCTGCGATCGAAGGGCCCGCTCGATGTTTCGGGCGTCGCCGCTTCTTTTGGCGGCGGCGGTCATGCTGCGGCAGCGGGATTCACCTATGAGGGAACGATCGAAGAAACCCTTGCCGCGGCGCTTCCGATGCTTGCGGAGCTGGTTGGAGCCGACCCCGCGTCGGTTGGCCCCATCTCCGTCGATCCGGCGCTCTAGGCGGGTGGCGCATGGCAAAGCGTCGCGTCTCACAACTGAATTGTCTCATCGCGGTCGATAAGCCCGTTGGGTGCACATCCCATGACGTCGTGTCCCGTGTGCGCAGGGCGTTGGGGGAGCGCCGCGTGGGGCATGCGGGCACACTCGATCCGCTCGCCTCGGGCGTGATGGTCGTTGGCATCGGGCAGGCGACACGCTTGCTCGGGTTGCTCACGCTCGACACCAAGACGTATGTCGCGGAGATCACCTTCGGGTCCGAGACCTCCACCGACGACGCCGAGGGCGAGGTCGTGCGTGAGGCCGACGTTCATCCCGGCCTGTTCGAGCACGCGGCTGCCGAAGCGGCGTGCAGGAGCGTCCTCGGGCAGCAAATGCAGGTTCCACCGTCGTATTCGGCCATTTCGGTGAACGGGGTGCGTTCATACAAGCGCGCTCGCGCCGGAGAGGACGTCGAACTCGAGGCGCGGCCCATCGAGGTACTCGTCGCAGATCCCATCGCGGTTGTTAACCGCGATGGCGTTCCGGTATGGACGGTCGCCTTCACCGTGAGCAAGGGGACCTATATTCGAGCCCTCGCCCGCGACATGGGCCGCGCGCTCGGTACCGCAGCCCATCTGAGCGCGCTGCGCCGAACCGCTTCCGGCTCGATCGGCCTTGGCTCATGCGTGTCGCTCGATGACCTTGATGTCCGGACGGCATGCGAGCATATGCTCGACCCCGTTCGTGCGCTCGATGTGCCTGCCGTCGTGCTTCCGGAGCGGCTGAGAGAGGATGTGCTCTGCGGAAAACGGCTTTCGAGCAGCATTGCCGTGGGAGTGGATGGGCGCCTCATCGGCGAGGGCGAGCGGTGCGCGCTCGTTTCCGGCGGTTCGCTTGTTGCCCTCGCTGCGGTTCAGGGCAGCGCGCTTGCACCCCGCGATGTGTTTCCGCAGCCTATTGGAGGTGTTGCGCTTTGATGCCATCGATCGGCGAGCTTCGTCGAGATTTCATCGCGTCGGCGCGCGACGTTGCGCCCCTCGTGAGCCTTCCCGAGGTGTCTGGACCCGATTCTTTTGCTGGTGCAGGCGCCTCTCTATTTCCGGACGAAGCGGTGGCGCCATTGTGCGCATTGGGCCCATGCACGATCGCGATCGGCGCCTTCGACGGGTTTCATGCTGGGCACCGCGCGCTCATCGATGCCGCGGTTCGCGATGCGCACGCGCGGGGAATGGCCTCCGTCGCGTTCACCTTCGACCCGGATCCCGATGTTGTTGTGTCTTCACGTCCCGCACGTAGGCTGACCTGCGCATCTGACCGGCATGCGCTGCTCGCCGCCTCTGGCGTGGATGCCGTGGCTTCGATTCCATTTACTCGCGACCTCGCATCGCTCTCCTTCGATGCGTTTCTTTCCATCATGGTCTGCATGGTCTGCGATGTGCGCTCAATTCACGTGGGGAGCAACTTCCGCTTCGGTCGTGGCGGTACGGCGACCGTTGCCGACATGGATGCTTGGTGCTCCCGCAGGGGCATCGACGTATGCGGGCACGACCTTGTCCTTGATGACGGCGAACCCGTTTCTTCCACGCGCATTCGCACCAGCCTGCGCGCGGGCGACCTCGCGCCGGTCGAGCGGGAGCTCGGTCGCCGCTATCTTGTGCGTGGCCGTGTGCAAAGCGGGCGAGGGGAGGGGACCGGTATGGGGTTCCCGACTGCAAACATCGCGGTGGACGGTTCGCTCCAGCTTCCCGTCGAGGGGGTGTACGAGGGGCTCGCTCTCGTGCGGGGTGAGGTCTGGCCCGCCGCGATCAACGTCGGTGTGCCCCCGACGTTCAAAGACCGCGCGCGCTCGGCATCGCTCGAGGCCAACCTCATTGGGTT
>NZ_CEWCAA010000041.1:0-19464 GCF_982429025.1 Enorma sp. | reverse complement strand
GCCCTCAGGCACGAGCCGCGCGCGCTCCGCTTCCTCGGCGTGCGACATGGCGCCCGCCTGCACGAAGGCAGCGCAGGTGAGCTCGTCTACAACCGAAACGTTCTGCCACGGATGGACGTCCAGGCAGCGGTCCAGCACCGTGTCGCCATAGACCACAAGGCGATCGTGTACGCCGACCATGCCCATCTTGGCAATGACCTCGAAGGCGTTGCGAGCACGCACCAGCCAGGTGGCACGCGCACCTGCAGCTTGCGCATAAGTGGCGGCAACCTGGGAATATGCTGCTCTACTATTCACGGAACCCCCTCGCTGGCAACTAACCTTCAACAGTATACCGATATCGGCCCACCCATCTCGGTAAAAGCTCAATGGAAAAAGCGGGTTGCAACAAATCGTTGCAACCCGCTTCGACCGAAGTAAACCCCTCTGCCGACGCTCCGCCTAGCGACGCTCGTCGATCTCCGCGCGCACGCGCTCGATGAAAGCCGCGAGCTCTTCGGCATGCGTCTCGTTGGAGCGATCGCGCACCGAGATGTTACCGGCCTCGACCTCTTGCTCGCCGATGATGAGCATGTACGGCGGACGGTCGATGTTGCGCGCCTCGCGAATCTTGTAGCCGATCTTCTCGTCGCGCTCATCGAGCACCGCACGGATGCCAGCCGCCTCAAGCTGCTCGGTCACGCCGCGCGCGTAGTCGCGGCTCTTCTCGGACACGGGCAGGACCTTGACCTGGCAGGGCGCGAGCCACGTGGGGAACTTGCCCTCGAAGTGCTCGATGAGGATGCCGATGAAGCGCTCGATGGAGCCGAAGCACACGCGGTGCAGCATGATGGGACGCTTCTTGGAACCGTCGGCGTCCACGTACTCCAAATCGAAGTTCTGCGGCATCTGGAAGTCGAGCTGCACGGTGCCGCACTGCCAGGTACGGCCCAGGCAGTCCTCCAGGTGGAAGTCGATCTTGGGACCGTAGAAGGCGCCGTCGCCCTCGTTGATCACGTAGTCCTTGCCCAGGCGCTCGAGTGCCTCCTTGAGGCCAGCCTCGGCGCGCTCCCAGTCCTCGTCGGAGCCCATGGAATCCTCGGGACGGGTGGAAAGCTCGAGGTGATAGGTGAAGCCGAACTTCTGGTACACGGAGTCGATGAGGTTCACCACGCCCACGATCTCGTCAGTGAGCTGCTCCGGCGTCACAAACAGGTGTGCGTCGTCCTGGTTGAAGCAGCGCACGCGGAAGAGGCCGTGCAGCGCGCCCCTCATCTCGTGACGGTGCACGAGGCCGATCTCGCCGGCGCGAATGGGCAGCTCGCGATAGCTATGCGGACGGCTCTTGTACACGAGCACGCCACCCGGGCAGTTCATGGGCTTGATGCAGTACTCCTCGTCATCGATGATGGTGGAGTACATGTTGTCCTTGTAGTGGTCCCAGTGGCCCGAGGTCTCCCACAGATGCTTGCTCATGATCTGCGGCGTAGAAATCTCAACGTAACCGGCCTTGCGGTGGATCTCGCGCCAGTAGTTCAAGAGCTCGTTCTTGAGGATCATGCCGTTGGGCAGGAAGAACGGGAAGCCGGGGGCCTCATCGCGCATCATGAAGAGGTCCATCTCGCGGCCGATCTTGCGGTGGTCGCGGCGCTTGGCCTCCTCGAGCATCTTGAGATGCTGCACGAGCTCGTCCTTCGTGGCGAACGCGGTGCCGTTCACACGGGTGAGCATCTTGTTCGAGCTATCGGCCTTCCAGTAAGCACCCGATACGCCCGTAAGCTTGAAGGCCTTGAGCCCCTTGGTGTAGGTAAGGTGCGGGCCCACGCACATGTCGATGTAGTCACCCTGCTGGTAGAAGGTGATGCGGACGTCTTCAGGCAGATCGCCGATGTGCTCGACCTTGTACTTCTCGCCCCGCTCCTCCATGAGGGCGATGGCTTCTTCGCGCGGCAGCTCGAACACGGAGAACTTCAGATTCTCCTTCACGATGCGACGCATCTCGTCCTCGATGGCGGGCAGATCGTCCTCGGAAAGGGTCTTGTCGCCCAGATCGACATCGTAGTAGAAACCGCCCTCGGTAGCGGGACCATAGGCGAAGTCGGCTTCGGGGTACAAGCGTTTGATGGCCTGCGCCATGATATGCGCGGCGCTGTGGCGCACGACGTGCGTGACCTCGTCTGCCGGGCACTCATCCACGTGACCGTCGTTATAGAGAACCTTCATAGGAAACCTCTTCCTTTGCGTTACGTAGCAACCATATCAGGCGGGCTACTCGCGTGAATACAAAAACGCTCGCACCGACCCGAAGGCGGCTGCGAGCAATATGCGGCGCCTGTCCGTGGCCTGCCGGCCATGGGATGGACAGACGCCTAGATAGTCTGCGTTCGATAGCTATGTCCAAGCATGCGATGCATTACGCGCTCGGCCCCTTCTTCCGCGGTCTGGTAACAGGTTTACCACAATCGGGCTGCGTTGCCCATACAGAATTGCTCGCAACACGGTGTCGGCAAACACTTGCTAACAAACGCGGCTACAAAAAGAGCCAGGTGCGAAGCCGCCATTCCGACGAACTTGCACCTGGCACCCATCTTGCTACTGAATATGCGTGCGGCAGTACGGGCAGACCTTCCAGTGCGCGTCGAGCGGCCTGTGGCAGCTCGGGCAGACGTTGCGCACCTGGGTGTTGCAGACCGGGCACACCACGAAGTCCTTCTCGATGGGGCCGCCGCAATGCGGGCAGGTGCCGTACTGGGCAAGCTGGCGCTCGCGCAGAGCCATGTCGAGCTCCTGCTCCTCGCGGTCAGCGAGGTAGGCGTTCGGCCTCAGGACGTTGTATGCGATAAGGCCCACAAAGGGCAGAAGGGCAAGCAGGCCCCATGCCCAGAAGTACTCGGACCCGCGGCGGCGCGCATCGATGAACACGTATACCACCGAGAGGACATACAGCGCGATGATGAATGCGATGAAGAGGTAGATGACGAACATCACCTGCGGCGACATGAGCTCTTGGATGTACTGCATCATACGCGATCGAACCTTTCAGTCGAGAACCCGAGCAAAATAAACCGGGTATTCAGGCAAAATCGTCAAACATTGTATACCGTCATGGCAAATCTTCCAAAAAAGACACAGCAACGACGTGGCAGAAGGTCTAGACGAAGCACTTCGGGTGGCGCACAATGAGCGCGAGCGCGCAGGCGGGCCGCACAGCGAGCCCGGCGGCCTTGCGATGCAGGCCCGGATGGACAGCGCCGCTGACTCGATACCCCGCAGGCAGCGCAGAGGGGCCGCACGGCGAGCAAGCAGCCCTGGTGCGGCGAGCAGGCACCCTTGCGGCGCCCACACGCGTATCGGACGGACCTACAAAAGGCACGAAGATGCACCAGAGCATCTAGGCGCCTACATCCGACGCATTCAGCGGCGCGTCGCAGCACTCGGATACGAGAGCTTCTGCACGTTCGAACATGGAGAACCGCACTTCCATAAGCTTGAGGAATAGCGCGGGCGGGCAAGCGCGATCATTTAGCGACGAATGCGGCCACCTCGCCTGCAAGCGTGATGGTTCCCGCCGCAACGACCGCCTCGCCCGCACGCTCGAGCGCGCCGAGTGCCTCGGGAACGCACGGGTAGACGGCAACGAGGTCCGTGGCGGGCCGCCCCTCCCGGTCGAGCTCCGCCCGCACCAAGGTTGCCAGATCGCAGGCGGGAAGCGCTCGAGACGAATCGGTCTGCGTCACCGCGATGCGCGGGAACGCAGGCACGAGCGACTGCACGATGCCGGCGGCGTCCTTGTCGGTGAGCGCGGCGATGAGGAGCGCCGGCCTGGCGCTGCGCTCGGGCGCGATCTCCCCCACCGACCCCACGAACGCGTCGCACGACTGCGGATTGTGGCAGGCGTCGATCATGAGAAGCGGGTTGCGCGCGAGCACGTCGAAGCGACCGGGCGTGGGGCACGCGGCCAGGCTCGCATTGAGCAACGCTTCGTCGAGGGGTCGCCCGAGATACTCCTCGGCCATATCAACGGCGCAGGCAACGTTCTGCGCTTGGTAAGCGGGCTTAGGGAGGCGCACCGTATAGGCCGCGCGCGGGGCGGGACAGCGCACCGCCAGATCGTCGCCCATGAAGCGCGGAAGCGAAATAACCTCGTGGCGGACAACCACGGGCGTCACCCCGCAGGCGGCACAGCGCTCATCCATCACCTGCTGCACCTCCGGCTCGTGCGTTCCCTCCCCGAGCACCGCGAAGCGGCCCGGCTTGATCACGGCAGCCTTTTCTGGAGCAATCTCCGCGAGCGTGTTACCCAAGATGCGCATATGGTCGAGACCGATTCCCGTCACCGCAACGCCCACCGGGTTCGTGGCGCTCGTTGCATCCCATCGGCCACCGAGGCCGACCTCGAGGACTGCCACCTCGACGCCCGCCTCGGCAAACGCCACGAGCGCGGCTACGGTGAGCAGGTCGAACGGCGTGATGGTATAGCGCTGCTGCCCTTCTTTCACACGACGGGCGTTCACCCTGCGACCCGCCTCGGCCGCTGCGGAGACGCCGTGAGCGAACACGTCGTCGGCAACCACGCGGCCGCAAATCTCCATCCGCTCCGGATAGCGAACAAGGTGCGGCGAGGTGTAGAGCGCTGTCCGGCACCCCTCGCCACGCAAGATCGCCTCGGTGAAGCGCACGGTCGAGCTCTTCCCGTTGGTGCCCGCCACCTGAAGCACATCAAAGGCCTGATCGGGGCGCCCAAGTTCATCGAGCATATCGACAACGGTCTCGAGAAGGGGACCTGCATCCCCGGGAATGGTCCCGGTATCGGCAGCGAGGAGCACCGCCTCGTCGAACGCGAGCTCGGGAACATCGAAGGGGATGCGGTAGGGTTCAGTATGGTGAAGGGGCATGAGCATGGTTCCTTTGATCTTGAGGACAACCGCGCCATCGTACGGCATCGGCGTGAAAGATGGTAGCGCAGCCCGATCGCCGAGGTATAAGAAAACCGGCGGTTATGTCCAACTTTCCGCAAGGAAGCATGAAAGAGGACATACAACCGCCGGCTAAAAAAGCGCTTTCGATGGCTGGCTAGCGCTCCATAGCCTCCTTCTGGGCACGGGACGCGGCGAGCACGGCAGAGAGGCCCACAGCCGCCTGAAGCAGGTTGGGCCAGACGGCACCAGAACCACCGGTGATGATCATCGCAAGACCGAAGAGATTCACAAAGGTGAAGATCGTGGCCAGCACGATGAAGGGCATGAGCTTTGAGGGACGGTTGGCGCCGCGGGCACCCACAAAGCCGGTCACGATGAGGAACACGCCCGAGACAGCGAGCACGACGCCAAGCACCCGGGCGGTAATGACCGGATCGTCGATCCCCACCATGCCGGCCACGTCCGCGGCCCCGAGGAAGCAGATGGCTCCCACGACGATCTGCACGATACCGTACACGATTCCAAGCAGGCTCAGGCCTTTGACGATTTTGCAGTTACCAGACATCTCAAACATCCTTTCTGAGAGTTGAGGGCTGCTCAAGAGCGCAGCCGTTGAACGCGAATGCCCCCGCAAGCGCGAGGGCGGTACGGGAGCGAGCATATCGGCGCAAGCCGCATGTGCGCGAAGGGCGCGGCCCGGGACGGCGAGCGACAACTCGAACCCATCCCCGACATGCACCATGCAGGTAGTTTACTCCTGCGTCGAATAATACCCCTTGAACAGAGCGAAGATTGCCGCCGCGATGCCCGCGCCGACGAGGGGAGCGAAGATGAAGACCCACACCTGCTCGAGCGCCAGCGTATTGCCCTGCACCGCCATGGCAAGGGCGGGACCGAAGCTACGAGCCGGATTCACCGAGGTGCCCGTCAGCGGGATACCCATGATGTGCACGAACGTGAGGGTGAGGCCGATCACGATGCCGGCGAAGCTAGAGGTCTTCTCGTTCGCCGTAACGCCCAAGATGGTGAGCACGAAAACGGCGGTAAGAATCACCTCGACCGCAAACGCGCCGACCATGCTGATGCCCGCGGTCGATGCCTCGCCGAAACCGTTGGTGCCAAGCCCCGTCGCGGCGACGCCGCCGAGCGCGTCGCAGCTATTGATAATCAGCATGAGAACGAAAGCGGCCACGATGCCGCCAGCGAACTGACCAATCCAATACCCGAAAAGGTCCTTCAAGGAGATGCGCTTATCGGCATAGAGACCGAAGGTCACAGCAGGGTTGATGTGACAGCCCGACACGTTGCCGATGGCGAATGCCATGGCCACGATCGAAAGGCCGAAAGCGAACGCGATACCGAGCGTGCCCAGGGTGGCGCCGGCAATGGCGGCGCTGCCGCACCCGAACAACGTGAGCGTGAAGGTACCGATCGCTTCGGCAACGTACTTCTTGATGGAATCCAATGCTTCCTCCTATTCCCTCGCCCCGAACCCCCAGCGAGTCCGGGTGCGGCCGCGAATCCGTCCGCGGCAAACCAGGACAATCTAAAGGAAGCCCCGTTGGACCGCAACGAAAACCAGGGACTTCAATTTGAAGTTGAACCACGCGCGGCGCATACGAGCCACGCGCGAGCTCACGTATAGTGAGGGCATGTGTGCCGGGATACCCGGCAAGACCATCCAGGGAACTTCGACCATAACGAGGTGAGACGTGAACGTATCGCGCAGAACCCTTTGCGCCCTCGCGCTCTCCGCGCTTCCGATCGCCGCGCTGGGCGGATGCACCGGCCAGGGTGCTCCCGCATCGGGCAGCACGGGATCCGGCAGCCCGCGCGCAGCCAGCACATCTACGGCAAACGGCACGCTTCGAGCCGGCGTCCGAGCCGACGTCATCGGCTTCGGGTATCTCAACGAGACGACCGATAACTACTACGGGCTCGAGATCGATATCGTGAACGATCTCGCAGAGCGCATGGGCATAGACGATGTGGAGTTCGTCACCGTCACGCCCGACGACCGGAAAGAAATGCTTCTCGCGGGAACCATCGACCTTGTGGCCGCCTGCTATTCCATCGCCGAGACCCGGCTCGAGAACTTCGACTTCTCCCCCGCTTATTACGAGGATGCCGTCATCGCCGTCGTCCAGAACTCGTCGATGATCACCTCGATCGGCGACATGGCCGGCCTCACCTTCGGCACCATGTCTGGATCGAACGCCGCCCCGCTCCTGAGCCAGAAGCTCTACGACATCGGATTCTCATCCGGCGTGGTGGAACAGGCGAACGACGACAACTCCGATGTCTCCTTTGATACCTGGCACCTGCTGCAGTTCCCGAGTTACGAAGAGCTCTCGGACGCGCTCGAAGTGGGCACGGTCGATGCCATGGTGCTCGACGGAGCTATCGCGCATACCTATATGGACGACAAGCGCACCATCATCGAGGGCTTCGAGGTCGCCGAGCAATCATACGGTATCGCGACGCAGAAGGGCTCGGACCTGAGCGACTCGGTATCGGCCACCCTGCAGGACATGCTCGACGATGGCACGATCGCCGCGCTCGTAGACAAGTGGGACTAGGAGATGAAGATGCCCCGCACGCTGTTCCGCAAAACGAATGTGAAGATCGCGCTCCTTCTCGCGATCGTAGCCTTAAGCATGGTCGTCATGGGCGTCCTGCTCTCCGGCATGCAAGAGAGCCTCTCCCGCTCAAGCTACGACACCGAGATGGAGGAAGAGGCAAGCGAGCTCAAGGAGCTCCTCGCCAGCGCAGAAGAGGAGGCCTCGCAGAACAAGGAGACCTTCGATGCCATCTATCAGTCGAAGGCGATGAGCGTCGCCTTCATGGCAGCAAACGACGCCGGGTTCGAGGCAACGGATGCCAAGATGGCCGAGTACCGCCAGCTCTTGGACGTCGATAACGTGCTCGTCGTCAAGTCGGACGGCACCATCGTGGCAAAGGCAGCCGAAACGAAGGCGAACTTCTCGTATGCGCGCTTCAACTATCTGCGCGAATGCCTTGCCACGGGCGAGCCGTCGCGCGCCGTCGAAATCGAGCTTCCCGGCGAGGACTGGCTGTGCCGGTACTACGCAGCGCGCCTCGACGCCGGCACGATGGTCGTCATCGAGCAGAACCCCGAGGAGCTGCGCCTCCTCGATGCCGAGACGAGCTCCACGGAAAGCGTGCTCCGCAACATCTCCGTAGGGCAAAACGGCTATGTGTTCGCGCTCTCGGCGCAAACCTACCTCATCGAATACCATCCCGATGCCGACCTTGTCGGTCGAGACGCGCTCGACGCGGGCATCGATGTAGCCAAGCTCGAGGACGGCGCCGTAGCGCAGCTCACCTTGGACGGAGAAGAACTCTACTGCCGCGTGAGCCTCATCGGCGACACCTACTATGTTTGCGCCGTGCCCGAAAGCGACATGGCCGCATCGCGCATGGTGACCGTAGCCGTCATCCTCTTCGTGTTCTTTGCCGTCATCGCGACCGTCACGCTCTACGGCATCTTCGTCATGCGCCAGGGGGAACGCGACGGCCATGAGAACGATCATCTCGTTCGCGTTGGCCGCCTTCGCTACAATCGCGAAGTCGGCAAGCGCGCAGCGATCTTCACGCTCGTCGGCTTCATCGCCATCGTCGTCGTCTCCTTCTACATGCAGACGCTCTTCGCCCTCTCCACGCAGTCGGTCGTTAACAAGGAGCGCGCTTCGTCGATCGCCGAGACCATCGACCGAGTAAACGATCGCGCCGACGAGCTTACCGTGCAGTATGACGAGCGCTACCTATCCAAGGCGCGCGTGGCAGCCTATATCCTCGAGGCGAACCCCGCCCTCGCGACGAAACCCAAGATGCAGGAACTTGCCGACGTGCTCCAGGTGTCTGGCGTGTACCTGTTCGACGGAAGCGGGTCCATGGTGGTTTCGAACGCTCCGTACGAGCACTTCACGCTCTCAACCGACGAGACCGACCAGTCCTTCGCCTTCTGGCAGCTCCTGCAGGGCGTAGACAGCTACGTCCAGGAGCCCACAGAAGACGAGATGACCGGGGAGCTCGTTCAATACATCGGCGTGGCAACCTACGACGATGCGGGCTATACCAACGGATTCGTACAGGTCATGGTTCATGCCGGAAGGCTCGAGGAGCTGCTCAGAAGCGTGCAGATCGATCACGTGCTCGACGGCGTGAAGGCGGGCTCCGGCGGCTTCGCGTTCGCGGTGAGCAAAGCCGATGGCACCATCTCCTACTATCCCGACGCTTCGATTCAAGGCAAGCAGGCCACTGAGGTCGGGCTCAAGGAGAGCCAGATCCGCGGAGGCTACGACGACTACATCACGATCAGTGGCGAGACGTTCTACGCCTCCTCGGTCGAGACACCCGATTACTTCGTATACGTTGCGGGCCCCGAAGGCGAGCTCATGGCCCAACGCCTCCCGCTCACCCTCGCCACCGGGCTCATCGCGCTCGCCTGCCTTGCCGTCGTCTTCTGCCTGATCGCCTTTGAGCCCGAGCACATGCCCGCCCCTCTCCGCTCCATGACGGAAGACCCCAGCGCGGACCGCGTCTTCGAAATCGACACGCCCTCGGGTCGTCGGACGAGGACGGAGTCTGCCGCGAGCCGTTGGCTCAACCACTCCCTCGATTGGAGCCACATGACACCCGAGCAGAAGCTCGGCTATGTCTTGCGCCTCTTCGTTGGCGTGGGCGTGGTCGCCGTCTTCTTCTCGGTACTGTTCAAGGACCAGATCTTCGGGACGAACTCCGTCTTCGGATACATCCTCGGCGGGGGCTGGGAACGCGGTCTCAACATCTTCGCGCTCACGGCAAGCGTTATGACCGCATGCGTGATCTTCACCCTGTCGTGGGTGGCGCAGAAGGTGCTGCACCTGCTCTCCGATGCCCTCTCGGCGCGCGGCGAGACCGTATGCCGCCTGCTCGTGAGCCTCTCCAAATACGGCGCAATCCTGGGAACGCTATATTGGTGCTTGGCGACGGTGGGCGTGGACACAGGCACGCTTCTTGCAAGCGCGGGACTCCTCACCCTGGCCATCAGCTTCGGTGCGAAGGACCTCGTCACCGACCTGCTCTCGGGCCTCTTCATCATCTTCGAGGGCGAGTTCCGCGTGGGCGACACCATCTCCGTGGGTACCAACACCGGAACCGTCATGGAGATCGGCATTCGCACGACCAAGATCAACGACGGCAACGACAACGTTATCGTACTGAGGAACAGCGCGATCTCGAACGTGGTGAACCGCACCAAGCTCGATTCCTTCGCCACCATCGACGTCGAGGTCTCCGTAGGCGAAGACCTTCCGCACCTCGAGAACGTGCTCAAAGAGGCGCTTCCGCGCATCGCCGAGCGCCAGCCCATGATCTTGGACGGCCCGTTCTACCGCGGCATCGTCGCACTCTCCACGAGCACGATGACCATCCGCGTGATCGCGCGCTGCTCGGAGAAGAACCGCTCCGCACTCGAGCGGAACCTCAAGCGGGAGATGCGCCTTCTGCTCACGCGGCACGATATCGCACCCTACCAGCTCCAATTCGAGCACGATGAAGACGACCACTCGCCTCTGAGCGAGGGCGAGGCCGATGAGCTCGAGGGAGCCGACAGCTTCGTTGAGAGCCAAGACGCCTCCATCGGCAAGTACGATGAGAAGCGGGCCAAGAAGGACAAGGACCCCGACGCGCGCCCAGAAGCCTAGCCCCCCATCCAACGGGCCGCCTCCATCGCAATCGGTGGAGGCGGCCCGTTTTTCATAGCTATGGCGTTGAGGTCTATTGTTGAGATGCCGAAGCGTTCGAAACGTCCGAGTGGCGGCAAGCACTTCCAAGCTATGGCAAGCGATGCCGGGGCGTGGCGCATGTGCGCTATGCGCCAAGAAGCGAGAGCACGCGCGGGAAGCCCTTGAGCATGAAGTGCTCGAAGGCGAGGTACTGCTCGGATTTATGGTCCTTTGCGCTCACGGCGCAGACCGACACGGGAATGTCGTCCTCGGGCACGAAGCGCAGCATCGACCACGATGGAGAGATGGAGAAGGCGGGAATCCCCACTCCCATGGTGTAGCCATGCTCTTCCATCACGAAATGCTTGACCTCATCCTGCGTGCGGATGGGGACCACCTTCGACGCGAGCCCGCAGCGAAGGTACAGGTTCAAGATCGTCTCGTTGAAATCGTCGAGACCTTCGGCATGGCAGACGGGATACGGCGCGAGGTCGCTCATGGTGACGAGCTTTTTCTGGCGGAGCGGGTGCTTGCTCGAGAGGAAGACGCCTACCGGCAGCGTGCCCACACGAACGCTGTCGCAGAGCGGATTGGAATACTCCCCGATGGTAATCAGCGCGTCAAGGTCGCCGGAAAGCAGCTGTGGGACCGCCTCGTAGCCCATGCAAAGCCCAAAGCCCACCTTCGTACCCAGCTGCTTGGAAAGGAAGCGCTCCAACCCCGCGCAGACGATACGATGGTTGCTGAAGAACGGCACTGCGAGCAAGACGCGAAAGGTATCGTCCGCCTTCACGGCATCCGTCCGGCGTGCCTCGAACATATCGCCGACCTTATCGAAGGCCTCGAGGGCCTGCTGGGCGTACCGGCTCAGCTCAAGGCCGAAAGCGGTGGGAACGGCACCCTTGCTTCGTCGCACGAACAGAGGCTCCCCCAGCTCGGCCTCCAGCTCACCGATCGCCTTGGAGACCGCCTGGACCGTCACGTTCGCCTCGCGAGCAGCCCCCGAAAAGCTGCCGGCGTTCATAACGGAGCAGAAATATCGAAGTTGTTGAATATTCACACCAGCACCCCACAATGCTGCCCATTGCAAAACAACGGTCTGCGAGCGGCATGATACCGTCATCGCGTCATGTACGCTCTCCATTGTACAAATGGCACCAGCGCGGCAACGCATGTCGAGAGGGCGTCAACCAACAATTGAAGTTGGCGAGGCGCTGCTAACCATACGCTGCTCGGTAACCACGAAGTCGACGCGTCGATCGTGGGGATCGATCACCCCTAGATCGTCCAGGCTCGCGCAGAGTTGTCGCTCACGGCACAACCCGATGGAGACGCCCGGGAAACCAGCAAGAAACACGTCGTAGAAGCCTCCGCCGTAGCCCAAGCGAAACCCCTGGCAGTCGAACGCGAGTCCAGGAACGATGGCGACATGCCCCGGAGCCGAGCCGGGGACGACCTCCCGATTCTCATGGGGAGGGGGCTCCTTGATGCCGAACGAGCTCACGCTAAGGCTGTCAAGGCTGTCGACGCGATACCACCGCAGGCTGCGCGCAGCGCAGACACGCGGGAGCGCCACGGCCTTCCCCAACTCCCAAGCAGCGCGGATGATGCTACGCGTCTCGACTTCCGACGCGAAGGACAGGTAGATGAGCACAGTCTCCGATTGCACGAATGCCGGTGCGGCAACGACGCGATGCGCGATGAGGGTGTCGATAGATGCCCGCTCGTCTGGCGTTTGCTCCGCACGCTCGCGAAGCAGGAGCTTGCGCAGGGCACGCTTGCGCGGCTGGCAGGCTCCTTCCGGGCAGCAGGCTCCTCTGGCACCAACGCCCGCGGCCGCGGCATCAGGCGCCCCGTTGTCTACAGGGCTTTCGGCAGCGACGCTATCGCCAACCACGCCGAAAGCTTCCTCCAGCCTCATCGCTGCCGCTTGTAGGCAAACCAATATGCCGCGCCGACGAGAGCACCGCCCACGATGTTGCCAGCCGTCACGAAAAGCAGGTTCGAGCCCGCGCCCGTGAGCGTGAGCGCACCCGCCCCCGCGACGCCCGCATATTGGGCGAGCAGACCGAGCGGAAGGAAGAACAGGTTAGCGATGCTGTGTTCAAAGCCGAGCACGACGAAAGCGACGACCGGCAAGATCGCCGCAGCCAGTTTGTCGCAGACGCTCTGCCCGGCGAACCCCATCCAGACGGCCAAGCACACAAGAACGTTGCAGAGGATACCGCGCACGAACGCCACGCCCGGGGCAAGCCCCGCCTTGGTGAGCGCCACCAAAAGGGCAATCTCCCCCACCGCACCGTGATTCGAAGCAAAGATACCCGCCGCCCAGAACATCACGGCGATGCAAACGGCACCGATTGCATTCCCCACGTAGACGATCACCCAGTTGCGCAGCACGCTCGTCCAGGCGTAGCGTCCGGAAAGCGCACCTGCCACCATGAGGCAGTTGCCGGTAAAGAGCTCGGCGCCCGCAACGAGCACGAGAAAGAGCCCGAGCGTGAATACAAGACCGCCAAGCAGCTGCGAGGCGGCAAAGCCAAGGCTCGCATCGGAGCGAACCAGGAGCATGAAGGACCCACCGAACGCGATGAACGCTCCGGCAAGGATGGCGAGAACCAGGAGGCGCAAAGCGGGAAGCGATGCCTTGGCCTCTCCCGCTTCCTCGGCCTTGGCCTCTATCTCAGCAGGAGTAAGCAGCGGCCGCATCGTAGGAGTATCTGATGCCATGGAAAACCTTTCATACAGAAGTCAAGGGTGAGCTGGCAGATGAGACAGTTGTGCCGGGTTAATCTGTCTCATGAGACAGATTAACCCGGCACAACTGTCTCATACCGCACCCAACATGCCTACAGGCCAAGGAGACGAAGCGCCTCCTCGCGCGTACGGATATCGGAGCGGAACGAACCCCGCACGGCAGAGGTCGTGGTGAGCGCGCCGGCTGCGCGCACGCCGCGCATGGTCATGCACATGTGCTCCGCCTCGAGCACCACGAGAACGCCGCGCGGCCTGAGCTCTGCCATCATCGCGTCCGCGATCTGGGCCGTGAGTCGCTCCTGCAGCTGCAAGCGGCGCGCATAGCCATTCACGCAGCGGGCGATCTTCGAGAGCCCGGTGATGCGCCCTTCATGTGGAATATAGGCCACATGCGCCTTGCCGGTAAACGGCAAGATATGGTGCTCGCAAAGCGACGAGAAGGGAATGTCGCGCACGATGACCATCTCTTCGTTATCGTTCTCATGGAATTGCTTGCGAAGATGCAGCGAAGGGTCCTCGTCGTACCCCCCGAGCACCTCCTGTGCCGCACGGGCCACACGGTCGGGCGTCTCCAAAAGACCTGGACGGTCCGGGTCCTCGCCCACCGCAATCAAGAATTCGCGAATCGCTGCCTCCGCGCGCGCCTTATCGACCGCCATCGCCGCCCCTCTCGTGCGCCCGAACCCGCGGGCGCCATTCAACGAACCCCGGCAACACCTGTGCCGGATATGGCTGTTCATGCCCAATCTGCCGAAGCATGGTACCAGATACCGGGCACATCGAGTGCTTCGCGGACCATTCCGCACGACAACACCCCGAAGCATGCGACAAGCAGGCTGAGGCAGCACGCGGCGGCTGGAATCTGCGCAGCTGCGCAAAAGCCATCAAGCTGATGCACGTTCCGCGGCCTCGACCACGTGCTTGGCGAGCACGGCCGTCGTGACCGCGCCCACTCCGCCCGGAACCGGGGTTATCGCTCGCACCAACGGCTCGACCTCCTCGAAGGCCACATCGCCCACGAGTCTTCCCGCCTCGTCATCCCAATTGATGCCCACATCGACCACGACCTGACCCGAGGAGACACAGTCCGCGCCAATCGTGCCCGCATGTCCCGCCGCAACCACGAGCACATCGGCACGGCGGCACTCCTCCGCAAGATTACGCGTGCGCGTGTGGCACATGGTCACGGTCGCGTTACGGTCCTGCAGCATAAGCGACACCGGCCTGCCGATCACGAGCGAACGACCGACCACGCAGACGCGCGAACCCTCGAGCGCGACGCAGGAGCGATCGAGCAGCTCGACCACCGCCTCGGCGGTGCAGGGCGCGAAGCCGACCGCTTCGCGCGCGTAGAGACCGAAGAGCGATCCCGGTGTTATGCCATCAACATCCTTGGAAGCATTGAGCGTGGCCCGAGCCGCCGCCTCATCGAGATGAGGGGGAAGAGGGCTGAACATGAGGCATCCATGGACGGAGGCATCGGCATTTACGCGCTCGATCGCCGCGATAAGATCCTCTTGTGCGCAATCCGCGGGAAGGAGGACCCTCTGGACCGTCAGCCCCACGCGCTCCGCCCGCTTCAGGGCGCCCCGCTCATAAGCAAGGTCGTCGGAACGCTCCCCCACGCGAACGATCGCGAGGGTGGGCTCGATCCCGCGCGACCGAAGCGCACGGGTGCGATAGCTAAGCTCCTCGGTCAGGGACGCAGCGACCGGGGCGCCACGCAATAGCTCCGCCATGATCAACCCCTCCTCAGATGAGCGCGCATCGCGTCGACCACCGCCTGGGCACGCGGTGCGTATTCACCGATGAGGGCGTCAGCCTCGGCTTCGAGCTCCTCGGCGAATTCACGATCGCCGAGCGTGCCCGTATTAACGTAGACGTTCGCACTCGATGCCACGAGGGCTGCGCCGCACAGCGCCGCACCGCACAGCACGTCGGAGAGAAGTAGACGGCTGCCCTTCTCCGCCAGCTCCTCCAAAAGCGGCACCGCGCGTGCGCACTGGCGCATCATCTCGATGGGAGCGGAGCAGGCCGTCTTTGTAGCGAGCTCTATGGTACGCGCACGCGCCGGATCGCTCTTCGGAATGCTATAGGCGCGCGCGAGCGGTTCAAACGCCTCGGCATCGGCGTTGATGAGCCCCATGAGATTCTCGCGCACATCCTCTGCCTCAATGAGAATGCGCTCGATATCGTCCTGCACGGAGGCGTAGGCCTTTTTCCCCACGGTATAGTGAGCCACCATGGAGCAGAGCGCGGTGCCGAGCGCTCCGGCGAGCGCAGCCGCACCCCCGCCACCAGGAACCGATTGCTTCGCGGCGAGCGCGGCGGCGAAATCGACGCAGGAGCGTTCGGTCAGCTTCTGTTGCGTATCACGGTTGTCACGCATGGCAACCTCCTTGTCTCCATCTTGCTGCAGAAGTGCCTTCAGCAACTGGTCTATCCTGCCACAGAAGCACCTGCCCTGCGCGCCGGCAGGGACATCTTAAAAAATCTTTCAGTGCCGGCAGCCGTGCGCACAGACCGCCTTTACCAAGAGGGATGCCCTAGAATTCCAAGCAGACGACCATGTCCAATAGCGAGCAAGCGCAGCGATGCTCGCCCACGTGGCCCGGAGGGTGTTTCCACAGGGCGTTTTCCGCAGGATTTCGACTCGGTCGAAATCCGAGGACCACGCCCGAAGGAAACACCCTCCGGACCGAAGAAGCACTAGAACAAACCGGTGATCACGCCGTTCTCATCGACATCGATCCGCTCCGCAGCCGGCGTCTTGGGCAGGCCGGGCATCGTCATGATGTCACCAGTGAGCGCCACCACGAAACCGGCACCCGCCGAGACGCGAAGGTTGCGCACCGTGATGCGGAAGCCCTCGGGCGCGCCGAGCTTATGCTGATCGTCCGTGAAGGAATATTGCGTCTTCGCCACGCAGACAGGAAGGTTACCGAACCCGTTCGCCTTGAGCTGGGCAAGCTGGCGCTTGGCGGCAGGCGTGTAGTCCACGCCGTCCGCATGGTAGATCTTGGTCGCGATGGCATCGAGGGCATCCTCGATCGAGGAGCCGGTTTCGTACGAATAACGGAACTCGTGGGGCCCCTCGCAGAGACGCATGACCTCCTCGGCGAGCGCCTCGCCGCCCTCGCCGCCCTTCGCCCAAACCTCGGAGAGGGCGACGTTCACGCCGAGCTCCTGGCACTTGCGCTCCACCAGGGCAAGCTCAGCCGGGGTGTCCGTGGGGAAAGCGTTGATGGCGACCACGCAGGGCAGACCGTAGACGTCGCGGATGTTCGAGACGTGGCGGAGCAGGTTGGGGATGCCCGCCTCGAGTGCCTCGAGGTTCTCGCTCGTCAGCTCAGCCTTGGGCGCGCCTCCGTTGTACTTGAGCGCGCGCACCGTGGCCACGATCACCACCGCATCGGGGTCGAGGCCCGCCATGCGGCACTTGATGTCGAGGAACTTCTCGGCACCCAGATCGGCACCGAAGCCTGCCTCGGTGACCACGTAGTCGCCCAGCTTCAGCGCGGTCTCGGTCGCCTGGACCGAGTTGCATCCATGGGCGATGTTCGCGAAGGGGCCTCCGTGCACGAACGCCGGCGTATGCTCGAGCGTTTGCACGAGGTTGGGCTTGATGGCGTCCTTGAGGAGCGCCGCCATGGCGCCCTCGGCATGCAGGTCGGAGGCCGTGACGGGCTCGCCGCCGTAGGTGTAGGCCACGACCATGCGGCCCAGGCGCTCCTTCAGGTCCATAAGGCCGCTCGCGAGGCAGAACGCGGCCATGACCTCAGAGGCCACGGTGATGTCGAAGCCGTCCTCGCGGGGAACACCCTGCGCCTTTCCGCCAAGACCGTCCACGATGTGGCGCAGCTGGCGATCGTTCATATCGACCGCGCGCTTCCACACGATCTGCTTTTGATCGATGCCGAGAGCGTTACCCTGCTGGATGTGGTTATCGAGCATGGCGGCAAGAAGGTTGTTGGCAGCACCGATGGCATGGAAGTCGCCGGTGAAATGCAGGTTGATATCCTCCATGGGAACCACCTGGGCATAGCCGCCGCCAGCCGCACCGCCCTTGATGCCGAAGACCGGCCCGAGCGAGGGCTCGCGCAACGCCAACACCGCCTTCTTGCCCAATCGCGTGAGGGCGTCCGCCAAACCAACGGAGGTCGTGGTCTTGCCCTCGCCCGCCGGCGTGGGGTTGATCGCCGTCACAAGCACGAGCTTGGCTTTACGGGGCAGGTCGCGCAGAGCGTGGATATCGACCTTCGCCTTGTACGTACCATAATGCTCGAGCTGCTCGTCGGTGAGGCAGACCGCCTCGGCGACCCGCGTGATGGGCCACATCTCGGCTTCCTGGGCAATCTCGATATCGGTCTTGTACTCTGCCATGCTGTCCCCTCTCAACAAGCCTGTAGCGCCCCGAATGGAGCACCCATCTAGTGTATGGGATTCAGGCCCCGCGAGAGAGCAGAACTACGCAAACGGTCAAGAAGAGCCCTGCACGAGCTTGAGCGCGACCTCGCTCGAATCGGCGCGCCCCTCCTCCATGGCCTCGACCACCTGGTCGGTAAGCGGCCAGTACCGCTTGCCGTAAGGCGCATAGCCCTCGAGCCATACGAGCTCGCTTTCCACCATGTTCCGCGCGTGAACGATCTCTTCGGGCAAGCGCGCGGCATATTCCGCCATCCACTGCCCGAGCAGAGCCCATTCACGCTCATGGGCCTGGGAGAGCCCCTCTGCGAACGGCCCTTCGAGAAGCATCCCGGGCTCGTAGCCCGCATCGCGCACGCGGAGGTCGTCGTCGAGCATAGCAAGCAGGGAGCGCTCGGTTGATTCCATCGCATCGAGCAGCTCCTCGAGCCTGGGCGCGAAGGGTTCCCCGAGCGCGGCGGTGCGCGACTCGACCGCGGCCTCGAGCTCATCAATCTTGCGCTCCCGTACATCGAGCTTAGCCCTTATGTCGGCAGCTTTCTTATCGAGTTTATCCAGCTCGTCCCTCATGCGAAAACGCTTGAACAGCCAGAGCCTCAAACGCCTCCAAGGATGCGCGATCCAGGGGGTGCGACGAGCGTCGTCTTGCTCGTAGGGCTCTACGATCGCCGAGCGCTGCGCATGCAAGGAGTCAAGCTCCGAGCGCTCCTCGGCGTCCGCCGTGGTGTACCCCCGCAGGGTGGAGCGTGCCGTCACAAGCTCATCATCGGTATCGAGCTCGCGCTGGACATCTGCTGCGACCGCGGCGAGCTCCGCGCTGCAGGCGGCGAGCTCCTCGAGCAGCGCGCGCTCGCGCGCGATGATGCCCCAGGGCTCGTAGCCGAGCCACCAGTTCCACTGGACGCCCTCGTCAACGCGGTAACCAAGATGGGCCCCGTCGGACCCAAGGGCGCGAGCGAGTGCATGATAATCATAGGAAACAGATGCCGGATGGGCGAACAGCGGCAGGCTTCGCCCTTTGTCGCTCAAGCCCGAGATATCTACCGGTAGCTGCGTGCAGAGCCGAGCAAGGCGCCGCTCCTCGGCACAATAGCCCATCCAATGCTGTTGAAACGTGCGCATCGCTTCGAGATTCGCCATGGAAGCCTCCATCGCTTGCGGCGTCGGTGGTTCGTGTTCGGTATTCGGCCGCTCCTCCATACTAGCACGCGCCGGCACGGCGCCCTGCGAGATAAGAAGGGAACGGAGCAACCTCCGCCCCCGTTGCCGCGCCTCACAAAAAGCGTCGCATAACTCACAAGCGAGGCTCCATATCGGGCCTCGCCGTCGTGTTATGCGACGTTTTCTATCGAGCAACTTCTAGTGTGATAAACCCGGCCCGGCTGACTTTACCACCAGATGGGTCATTTTGAACACGTCCCAAAATGGCCCACCCCTCGTTTACCATGCTACGCGAAGTCGGCGAGCTGTGCGGTGAGCGCCCCGATCTCGGCCTTGAGCTCCTCGGCGCGCTCGCGCTTCTTTGCCACGACCTCGGGCGCCGCCTTGGCGATGAAGCCTTCGTTGGCAAGCGTCTTCTCCGCACCAGCGAGCTCCTTCTCGGCCTTGGCGATAGCCTTCTCGATGCGAGCACGCTCGGCAGCGAAGTCGACGAG
>NZ_CEWCAA010000040.1:0-19627 GCF_982429025.1 Enorma sp. | reverse complement strand
TATCTCCACCGCGACAGATTTGAAGTTATGACCGGTCCTAGGCCCCTTTAACTCCATATATGTTGCGCTCGGCGTCCGCCGCGTATCACCACTGTGGCAAATATGGAGTTATGACTGGATTGAGGGCCCCGTACCGCTCGGCCGCGCTCCGGTGCCCGCAGATCGGGGGAGCGCCTGGCCGGGCTCCGCGTCGTCCGATCCCGGCAGCCTCGTGTAGGGGAGCGACCGTTCCAGAAACGCGATGCTGTGCTCGTAGTCGCGAGCGAACAGTCATCCATAGAGGGCATCGAGCTGTTGGTTGAGCCCCGAGTACGAAATGGCCACCGCGGCGTGGTTGGCCCCTGTGGCCAGGGCGGTTCGCACGAGCCGCTCCGGGCTTTCGTGACAGGTTGCGTTGCGCCCTGCGGAGAGCAGCCGATCGCAGAACATCTGCGCAGGGTAGAGGTTATGCGACTGCGTATAGATATCGATGCATGCAGCGTTGTCGAGCACCTCTGCGAGTGAGCTATTTTGGGACGGGTTTGTTTTGACTCATCATGCGCCAGAGACCCTAGGACTTTTAGATGAGAAGGCGAGGCTTCGCTCCCGGTGCGCCGTCCTCGCCTCGAGGGGTGGTGCGCCGATGGCGTCGCCCCAGAGCGGGCGCGCAGGCGTGCCGCCCTCGCCTCGAAGCGTTGGGCGGCAGTTCTCTTCTCGCGGCAGGCGGAAAGGATGCTCCATGGCCGATTGCAAGATCATTTTTCTCGACGTCGATGGAACCATCACGGACTACGAGAACAACGTCCCGCCTTCGGCAGTTCGCGCGATTCGGCTGGCTCGCGCCCGCGGCCACCGCGTCTATATGTGCACGGGCCACAGCAAGGCCGAGAATCCGCCAGAAATCTGGGCAATCGGCTTCGACGGCATGATTGGCGGCAACGGTTCGTACGTCGAGGACGCAGGCCAGGTCGTGATGCACCAGCTCATCACATTCGACCAGTGCAAGCGTATCGTGGACTGGCTACATGGCCGCGGTCTTGAGTTCTACCTCGAGAGCTACAACGGCCTGTTTGCGAGCGAACGCTTCCAGGAGGCGGCGCGGCCCGTACTGCGCCAGTATATGCTGGGCAAGGGGGCTACGCTCGAGGAGGTCGATGGGCTCGAGGTCGAGGACGTCCTTCACGGCATCGTGTATGGCGCCGAGCTCTACCGCGACGACCTCAACAAAGTGAGTTTCATTTTGTCGAGCTATCAGGACCATCTTGATTCTGTCGAGGAGTTCCCCGACCTCAAAGCGGGTACATGGGGCGGCAAGGGCGAGCATGCGCTATTCGGCGACCTTGGGGTTAGGGGTATCGATAAGGCCCATGCCGTGCGCGTGCTCGTGGAGCACCTCGGTGCCGATTTGGCCGACACCATCGCCATGGGCGACGCCAAGGTGGACATCCCCATGTTCGAGGCGTGCGCCCAGAGCGTCTGCATGGGCTCTGGCGGCATGGAGGCCAAGGAGGCCGCTGATTGGGTTACAACCGATGTGGACGACGGCGGCCTCTGGAACGCCTTTGTGCATCTAGGGCTCATCGACCAGGAGTAAGCTGCCCCCCGCGCGGCGCTCGTGACGCTGCGGCCGCGGCATCCGAGGCGCTTCGGCCGAGGTTCTGAGACGCCCCGCCCCTTCGTGGCCCTGCGCGGGACAAAACTCCCGTCAAAGGATCGAATTTTATGGCTCGGGCGGAGTAGCCTATACAACGACACTTCTCCTACCTGCGGTTTTAATATTGTTTGAACCGGGTATATCCGGGCGGTCCTCGAAAATCCGCACCTTTGACGAGAGTTTTGCTGCGCTGGGCAAGTAGTCCGTTGTTTCTGGGCTCCGTCGCCACGCGCGGTTGGCGTTTCGCTTGGGGAGGACCTGGGGGAGAAGGCGCTTCGCCGGGTGCGATGAGGGCTAACTCAGCCGCGGGTTAAGATGCCGTAAGGTCGGGTGCACGTTGCGGCATGCGTTCTCCTGGAGCATGATGCTTTTATGACTTCGCCTAGCTTTCGCGCAGGTGTGCTATCCTATCACAGTTGTTCTGTCTTGGTCGGAAACCAAGACGCCTTATGCCCTGGTCGGTAACCAGGACGAGATCGTAAGGAGTCCCTGCATGAAACCTGGAATCCATCCCGAGTACATGGAGTGCACGGTCCGTTGCTCTTGCGGCAACACCTTCGTGACCCGCGCCACCGTCCCCGAGATTCGCGTCGAGCTCTGCAATGAGTGCCACCCGTTCTACACGGGCCAGCAGAAGTTCGTTGACACCGGCGGACGCGTCCAGCGCTTCGCCGACAAGTTCGGCGGTGCCGCTCAGGCTGCGCTCGAGCGCGAGGCCGCCAAGAAGGCTGAGCGTCAGAAGGCCGCCGAGGAGGCCGCTGCCAAGAAGGCCGCCGAGCGCGAGGCCAAGGCCGCCGAGAAGGCCAAGCGTGCTGCCAAGTACGCCGCCGAGGCCGCCAAGAAGGCCGAGGAGGAGGCCGCTCAGGCTCCCGCCGAGACCGAGGCCCCCGCTGCTGAGGCTGAGACCGAGGCTGCTGCCGAGTAGCACCTGCTGCACGCACAGAGGGAAGAGCGACCCGCATCGGAATCCGGTGCGGGTCGTTTTTTGTTGTATATGCCTCGCCATGTGAGTGTTGTCGCTTGCTTGGCGCGCGCCGCACGCCTTTGGACGAGCTTTGGATGTTCGGAGCGTTGTCGGGCGAGATTCGGGCGCCCGGGGAAATATGACGCCTGGGGCGTTGTCGGGCGAGGTTCGGACATCTGGGGCGTATTTGGGCGATATTTCGCCGCATAGGGCCCGCGCTATGACGGAATCTCGCCCAACGATGCCTCGAACATTCGAAAGCTGCCCAACAATCACGAAGGTCGAGGCGCGCCTGTTTTGGGTGCCTTGATAAAGGCTCGCCTAATTAATGGTCACTTGAATAATGGCCTGCCCGGTTGAAAGGTAACGGCCTACCTTATTGAAAGTCCGTCTGGATAAAGACCGTTAGATTCAGTGGGCGAAAACCCGTCATGCAGCGTTCTGGCAAGGTCTTATTTCTTTGGCGACCTATGCCTTAGGCTGGCGCTGCTTGCCAGTGAAGCTCGCAACGTCGATGCGCCACACCGCCGTGCGGTCGAGCACGCCCGGGCCGAGCGCTTGCGGCGCGCCGGGAGCCATGTGCTCCATGATGCGCGTGAGGCCGTAGACCTTGTCTTCGCCGCTAGCGATGGGGTAGATGCGCCCCGTCCCCATGATGCTCCGGTACGCAAAGGAGTACGAGCACGCGTACGGCCCGGTGATGACGCCATCTTCGCAGTCCATCTCGATCGCGACGTCGACCCCGGCGTTTCCGTTTGCCCCAAATGCCGCGGCCTTGCGTCCCGCGCCAGCTGAATGCAGCCAAAGCGTTAGGCGGGGAGTGCCGGATTCGTCCAGTTCCCAGTCGTAGCCAAAGCTCATGGGAACGATGAACATTCCCTCTTCGTCAACGGCGCCGACGCGAACGGTTTGGCAGCTATCGACGATTGCCCGCAGCTCACTCGTTTCGCGTACCTCGCGTTTTGCCAGTCTCATGTTCAACGTGAGCCCCCTAGCATGGTTGACGTAATTACTTTACGCAACCAATCATATAGCGAGGCTTGTATGGGCATTCGTTCGGCTGCGATTTTATAAAATCTCGCCCTCATGGCCAATTTAGTACGGTTAGTGGTGCTTGGGAGCACCTAGCGCTGCTGAAGAGCGTTGTGGAGTGGTCCAGGCAGGGTGCCTTTTGCCCGATTATCGATGGCAATCATGAATAAGCCCCCAAAATGAGGTTTAGCTGGGCGTGCGCCGCTTCTTAACTACCACCAATCATATTAAATTGACCATGAGAGTAAACTGCTGTGCTTCCTAACGGCGCGGGCACGTTCGTCGCGAAGCCGCTGCCTGCTCGTTGTCGATATGCGTATTCTCTGCTTGCAAGATGTGCGTGCGAGTCGGAGCTGCCCGAGTTGCAGGCAAGCAGCCGAGACATGGCCCCGGGAGCCCATTCGCCGTGGTTTCTCCGTGGGATGCGCGCACCGTGTGTATCGTCCGTGCGCCAAAGGGATAGAGTTAAGCAGTCTGAGTATGTCCATCGGGGGCGGTTCTGGGGCGCGGCGGGTGTCGCGCGGCGCGAACTACCTCCTGTGAAAAGGGAACCACATGGGATTCGTCTCAAAACTCCTTTCAATCGGCTCCGATAAGGAGCTCAAGCGCTATCAGAAGGTCGTCGAGAAGATCAACGGCCTCGAGCCCACCTACGAGAAGATGGACGACGAGGAGCTCGCCCACCAGACCGAGCTCTTCCGCGAGCGCTATGCGAACGGCGAGTCGCTCGACAGCATGCTACCCGAGGCGTTTGCCGTGGTTCGTGAGGCGTCCAAGCGCACCACCGGCCTCCGCCACTTCGATGTGCAGCTCATCGGCGGCATGACGCTCCATGATGGCCAGATTGCAGAGATGAAAACCGGTGAAGGCAAGACGCTTGTCTCAACGCTCGCCGGCTACCTCAACGCGATTTCCGGCAAGGGCGTGCACATCGTCACCGTGAACGATTACCTCGCCAAGCGCGACTCTGAGTGGATGGGCCAGATCTACCGCTTCCTCGGCATGAAGGTCGGCCTTTTGCAGAACGGCATGCCGCTCATGCAGAAGCGTCCTGCCTACGAGGCAGATGTCACGTACGGCACCAACTCGGAGTTCGGTTTCGATTACCTGCGCGACAACATGGTGCTTCGCGCATCGCAGCGCGTGCAGCGCGGCCATGCCTTTGCCATCGTGGACGAGGTCGACTCGATTCTTATCGACGAGGCACGCACCCCGCTTATCATCTCCGGCGCCGGCACCAAGTCGGCGAGCACCTATAAGGACTTCGCCCGCGCGGTCCGCGGTCTTAAGCGCGCCCCCGAGGTCGAGCACGACCCGCTGTCGCCCGAGCCCGCGCCCGAGCCCGACGGCGATTTCGTGATGGACGAGGCCAAGCACACCATCGCAGCAACCGAGCAGGGCTTGAAGAAGATTGAGAAGCGCCTCGGCATCGACGACATCTACGCCGACCTTTCCGGCCAGCTCGTGAACCACCTGCAGCAAGCGCTCAAGGCCCAGTACATGTTCCATCGCGACAAGCAGTACGTGGTCACGAACGGCGAGGTCAAGATCGTTGACGAGTTCACGGGCCGCATCATGGAAGGCCGCCGCTATTCCGATGGCCTCCACCAGGCCATCGAGGCCAAAGAGGGCGTGCTCGTGCGCGAGGAGAACCAGACGCTCGCCACGATCACCCTGCAGAATTACTTCCGCCTCTACGATAAGCTTGCCGGCATGACCGGTACCGCCATCACCGAGGATGCCGAGTTCCGCGAGATCTACAACCTGCCCGTGCAGGTCATTCCGCCCAACAAGCCGGTGGTCCGTAAAGACCATGACGACCTCGTGTACCGCACGATCGATGCCAAGTACCGCGCCGTTGCCGATGAGGTTGCCGAGCGTCATGCCAAAGGTCAGCCCGTGCTTGTGGGCACCGTTTCCATCGAGAGCTCCGAGCGCTTGTCGCGCCTGCTCAACAAGCGCGGGATCAAGCACGAGGTCCTGAACGCAAAGTTCCACGAGCGCGAGGCGCACATCGTTGCGCAGGCCGGCCGCTTGGGCGCTGTGACCATCGCAACGAACATGGCAGGCCGTGGTACGGACATCCTGCTCGGCGGCAACCCCGAGGAGCTCGCGAACGAGATGGTCGAGGCAAAGGGGCTCGATCCCGAGGCCGAGGGTTACGAGGAACTTCGGGCGGCAGCCTATGAGGAGGCGCTCAAGCAGGCCCGCGAGACGTGCGCCCGCGAGCGCGAGCAGGTGCTTGCGGCGGGCGGCCTCACGGTAATCGGCACCGAGCGGCACGAAAGCCGCCGTATCGATAACCAGCTCCGCGGCCGCGCCGGCCGTCAGGGAGATCCCGGTGAGACGCAGTTCTACCTCTCGCTCGAGGACGACCTCATGCGGCTCTTTGGCGGCGACAAGATGGACCGCATCTCGAACCTCATGTCGTCGGCCGATATGGACGACCTGCCCATCCAGCACAAGTTCATCTCCAAGGCCGTCGAGGGCGCGCAGCGCAAGGTCGAGAACATCAACTTCTCCATGCGTAAGAACGTGCTCGAGTACGACGACGTCATGAACAAGCAGCGCCAGGTCATCTACGCCGAGCGTAACAAGGTGCTCGACGGCAAAGACCTCGCCGGGCACATCACCGACGTCATGGCCGATACCGTGGAGCGTTGCGTCGCCGAGTTCTGCCCCAAGGACTCCAAGAAGGGCGAGCGCGATTTCGAGGGCCTGCATAAGTGGATCGTCGAGCTCACCGGCCGCACGGATACGCCGCAGATCGATGACGAGGACGCGAGCTTCAGCGCGATCAACGAGCAGGTGCTCGCCTATGTCAAGGATTGCTACGACCAGAAGGCCGAGCGTGTGGGCGGGGAGCTCATGCGCGAGCTCAACACGCAGGTCATGCTCCGCGTGATCGATACGCGCTGGATGAGCTACCTGCAGGAGATGGACTACCTCAAGCAGGGCATCGGGCTCCGCGGCTTCGGCCAGCGCGACCCGCTCGTGGAGTACAAGAGCGAGGCGTTCCGCGCGTTCCAGACGCTCGTGGACACCATGTACGAGGACTACCTGCGCACCATCCTGCGCATCGAGGTCAAGCAGGCCCCGCGCGCCGCGCAGCAGGCGGCCGAGGAGCCCGCGGAGCTCTCGGGCGCGACGTACTCCGGCCCCGCCGACGTGGATGGCGAGGGCGGTTCCTCGACCATTCGTCGCGAGGCCGCCGCGCAGGCCGCCAACGCCGCCGGCCGTGCGCCCGCGCCTGCACAGGGTACGGTCAAGACCTACGTCAAGGCCGAGAGCGGCGACCCGTATGCCAACGTGGGGCGCAACGACCCCTGCCCCTGCGGCAGCGGTAAGAAGTTCAAGAACTGCCACGGTAGGAACCGCTAATGGCCGAGGAGAGCATCACGGCCGAGGCGCTCGACGCCTTGGCGGCGCGCCTCGATGAGGTTGAGGTCTATCTGCATCTGGACGAGAAACGCGAGCGTGCGGCGGAGCTCGAGCGCCAGAGCGCCCAGCCGGGCTTCTGGGACGATGCCGAGCATGCGCGCGCAGTCATGGCCGAGCTCTCGGCGGCGCGCGACGATGTGAAGGCCGTCGAGGATGCCCGCGCGGAGCTTGCCGACGCGCGCGCCGCGCTTGAGCTCGCCGGCGAGATGGGGGACGACCCCGAGGCGGCCGGCTTGGTGGCCGAGGCGGCGTCCACGGCCGAGGTGCTGGGCCGCTCCATCGACCAGCTGGAGCTGACGAGTTGGTTTACCGGCGAGTTCGACCACGGCGATGCCATCGTGACCATCAAGCCCGGCCAGGGTGGCTTGGAGGCCCAGGACTGGACCTTCATGCTGTTCAAGATGTATATGAAGTACTGTGCGCGCCACGGCTGGAAGGTCACGGTCAACGACTGCCCGGCGGCCGAGCAGATTGGCATCGACCGTGCGACCTTCACCGTGGAGGGCAAGGACGCGTTCGGGATGCTCCGCGCCGAGGCCGGCGTGCACCGCTTGGTGCGCATCAGCCCCACGGATGCTAAGAAGCGCCGCCAGACCACGTTTGCGGGCGTGGAGGTCATCCCCGTGCTGCCCGACGACATCGACATCGAGATTGCGCCCGACGATATCCGTGTGGATGTGTACCACGCGAGCGGTCCCGGCGGCCAGGGCGTGAACACGACGGACTCCGCCGTGCGTGTGACGCACCTGCCTACGGGCATCGTCGTGACCTGCCAGAATGAGCGCTCGCAGATCCAGAACAAGGCAGCGTGCATGCAGATCCTGAAGGCGCGCCTGTACGAGCTGGAACTGCAGAAGCGCGAGGACAAGCTCGACGAGATCCGCGGCCCCAAGACCGAGATTGGCTTCGGCAACCAGATCCGCAGCTACGTGCTCTATCCGTATCAGATGGTGAAGGACCTCCGCACCGGTGTGGAGACCGGCAACGTCGATGCTGTACTGGAGGAGGGCGACCTGGATCCGTTCATCATCGGCTATCACCGTTGGGCCACGAGCGCCGAATGAGACAAACGTGCCAGGCACGTTTGTCTCATTGACCCATTTTGGGACGGGGTCATTTTGAACCAGTGCGCGGGACTTCTGGGATTGATACGAGAAAGGCGGTCCGGCTCATAGCTCTAGACCGCCTTTACGCTAGAGAGACAATGGCGACAGGGACGAGCGTCCCATGTTCGGCGCCCGGGAGTCGGTCTCCGGGCACCGCACTATATACCGAGGAAACGTGGAATGCAGCGTTCCATATTTGTGTCCCATTGTCTGCGTGCTATAGATGCTGTATAAGGCGTCTTTTTGCAACGTGACGCCGGTACTAGGGGAGACGGTCGCGTCGGCGCAAAATACGATTAACGCTGAAATCCAGCTAACGATTCCGACAAAACGAGGACCGTCTTGCATGCATCGCCTTGTCGCTGCGGTGCCGGCTCGTTCCACTTTTGGGAATATCTTTCCGGCTTCATCCGGAAAGCTTGGTTTGCATTGAGGGAAACCGCAGGATTGCGGCGACTGCAAGGATGCTGTCGGACGGCAAACGAAATAGATGTTCCCAAAAGTGGAACGAATGCACTCGGCCGCCCTTCTTGGTCCACGACATTGCGGCATCCGTGTGAACGAACGGTTGACGTGCTACCATAGCCAGCGGAAAACTCAACGTCATGCGCCTGTTAGGGTACGGCGGTGCGAGGCGGCCCGGTTGGTCCGCGTGCGCCGTGCGCAGAAAGGAACGGGCCCATGGCCTCTCGGGTGAATATCTCGCGCGTCAACCTTACCGAACTCATCCGTTCGCGCTTCGTGCGCGACCTGCCCCTCGTCGTGGCGGGCTGCGCCATCGCTGCGCTCGCGGTAGACATCTTCATGGTGCCCAACGGCCTCGCTGCGGGCGGTCTCACCGGTCTTGCCACCATCCTCTCCGAGCTTGCGCGCCGCAACGGCTTCTACCTGCCCGTTGGTCTACAGACCATCGTCTTCAATATCGTATTGCTGCTCTTCGTGATGCGCACGGGCGGCGTACGTTATGCGGTGCGCACCATCACGGGCTTCGTGCTCTTCGGCTTCTTTACCGACCTCTTCGTGCCCCTGGCCGAGACCTTCGCCGACGCGGCGAACGACCTCATGCTCTCTGCGCTGTGGGGAGGCATCATCTCGGGGTTGGGCTATGGCCTCGTGTTCCGCGCCGGCACCAACACAGGCGGCTCGGATACCATCGCGCAGATCATCTCGCGCAAGACATCGTTGCCCGTGGGCGCGACGGTCATGGTGATCGACGTGGCGGTGTGCGTGGCCTCGGCGCCGGTGTTTTCGCTCATCCAGGCGTTGTATGCAGCGCTTTCTATGGTGCTTTCCGGCTACGTGATCGATGCGGTGGTCGACGGTGGCAACCGCCAGCGTGCGGCCTTCATCGTGTCGGACGAGTGGGAGAACATCAAGGGGGCGATTTTTACGACGATGGATCGCGGCTGCACCGAGCTCATGGCGCGCGGCGGGTATACCGGAACCGAGCGGCCGGTCATCTTGCTTATCATGAGCAAGAGCGAGATCCCCATCATCAAGACCATCGTGCATGAGTACGACCCTAACGCCATCATCATGATTACCGACGTGAGCGAAGCCATCGGCTACGGTTTCAAGGATTTCTCTGCGTAGCGCGGTCAGGCTCGGCGTTCGCTGAGCGTCCCGCTGCGTCGTCGATGGGGCTTGATATGCAATCTGGTGACATTAATATGCATAGATTGGTTGCCTACTGACGCGGCTCGTTTTAATTCGATCCTTTGAGGCTAGTTTTTCCAAATAATAGAACGCAATCTACCTGCAGTAATAATGCAATTCTGCAGGTAGATGATGCGAACAAAACTCGTGCCAAAGGATCGGATTTCGTCAGGCCCCCAAAGTAGATGGGTAAACCCCATGCATGCGAAGCTGCGCCTGGCCCGTCTGTGAGCCGGGCGTCCGGCGGCTTGCGGCCACATATGCGGGCACGGGTTCATTTCGCGTGCCACCGCTGGTGCAGTTTTCGCGACGGTGTTTGCAGCCTCCAGTTACCGCCTTCCACCTGTTATGATGAACGAGTCTTAGGGGGACTTCTCTTTGAAGGGACGGACATGGCAACAGAACAGTTGAGAAGCGCTTGCGCACACGACGACGCGCAGGTTGCCCTCATCGCCAACCGGATGCGGCGCGATGTCGTCGAGATGCTCGAGGCGGCGGGCTCCGGGCATCCGGGCGGGTCGCTTTCGGCGGCGGACATCGTGGCAACGCTCTTTTTCTCCGGCGTGATGGGCTACGACGCCCGGGATGCCGAGAATCCGGAGCGCGATCGCTTCGTGCTCTCGAAGGGTCATGCCGCCCCCATTCTGTACGCGGCGCTCGCCCAGATCGGGTATCTCGAGCATGCCGAGCTCAAGACGCTCCGTCATATGGGGTCGCGCCTGCAGGGGCATCCCGACTGCCATGCATGCCCGGGCGTGGAGGTCTGCACTGGCTCGCTTGGCCAAGGCCTTTCCGTAGCATGCGGCATTGCGCTCGGCTTCCAGGCCGACGCCGCGCGCGACGGTGGAGACCCCAAGCGCGTGTTCGTTCTCACAGGCGACGGCGAGCTCCAGGAGGGCGAGAACTGGGAGGCGGCCATGTTCGCCGCGCACCAGCACATCGACAACCTCGTGGCGATTCTCGACAGCAACAACCTGCAGATCGATGGCCATGTGAGCGACGTTAACGGCATCGAGCCCGTCGCGGATAAGTTTGCTGCCTTTGGCTGGGAGGTCATTGCGGCGGACGGCCATGATGTCGCCGACATGCACCGCGCGCTCAACGAGGCCATCGCGGTGACGGGCAAGCCGGCCATCATCATCGCCTCGACGGTGAAGGGCAAGGGCGTCTCCTTCATGGAAGACCAGGCCAGCTGGCACGGCGTGGCGCCCACGCATGAGGAGGCCGCGCAGGCCATTGCAGAGATCGATGCCGCGTACGAGGAGCTCCTCGCCGCGCAGAAGGAGGCGTAGGTCATGGCGAAAGCGACGCGCGCCGCGTTCGGCGAGACGCTCATCAAGCTCGTCGACGAGGGCATGGACATCATGGCCGTGGACGCCGATCTCTGCGGCTCCACGACGACTGCTAAGTTCGGAGCGGCCTATCCCGACCGCCTCTTTGACGTGGGCATCGCCGAGCAGAACATGATCGGCGTGGCCTCGGGCCTGGCGCTCACCGGGCGCACGGTGTTTACCGGCTCGTTTGCGGTGTTCGGCACCGGCCGTTGCTGGGAACAGATTCGTAACACCGTGTGCGATTCGGGCTTGAACGTGAAGATCTGCCCCACGCACGCGGGCATTACCGTGGGCGCGGACGGCGCGACCCACCAGGCACTCGAGGACATCGCCCTCATGCGCGTGCTGCCGGGCATGCGTGTGCTCGTGCCGGCGGATTACGCGAGCGCCGTGGCTGCGATTCGCCTGGCTGCGGCAACGCCTGGTCCCTTCTGCGTGCGCCTAGGGCGGGAGCCCTTGCCCGAGGTCTATGACGAGGGCTTCACCTGCGACGTCGCCTTCGCCAACGTGCTGCGCGAGGGCTCGGACATCTCCATCATGGCGTGCGGCGTGGAGGTCGCGCAGGCGCTTGCGGCGGCAGACGCGCTTGCTGCTGAGGGCATCTCGGCGGAAGTCGTGGACGTCATGAGCGTGAAGCCGCTCGACGAGGAGACGATCATCGCCTCCGCGGCAAAGACCGGGCGCGTGCTGACGGTCGAGGAGCACAGCATCTATGGTGGCATGGGCTCCGCCGTGGCCGAGTTGCTCGGCGAGAAGCACCCCGTGCCGGTGACGCGCCTAGGGCTCACGACCTTCGGCCAGTCCGGCGATGCGGCCGAGCTTCTTGCCTATTATGGTCTGGATGCCGCAGGTATCGCCGCCCGTGTGCGCGAGGTGCTCGGTAAGTAGACGGCTAGCGATATGCCGCTCGCCCGCGTGCGGGCGTGTGGGGCGGGGTGAGTGCCGGCTGTGCGCTCGCCCCGCTTTGCGTTGTGCGCCGCCGCCTCGCGGGGGCACAGCTCCTCTACGCCTTTTCTGTGTGCGGTGGCGCTTGCTGGTACAATAAATCGCGCATGTAGATAAAACGCACGACTTGAAGGAGCAACAGTGGGCAACCACTTCCGTAAACCCGATGAAGGGCAGGACGCTCCGCGCCAAACAGAGCCGCAGACGGCCTCCCATTTTGCGTATTCCACCTCGTACGAGGGGCAATCCGAGGGGCAGACCGGTTCGCGCTTTGCAGCAGGCGCCGATGCGAACGAGGACGCCCTGTTCGGCGCCGCGCCTGCCGAGCAGACGTACGCGCAACCCGCGGCCTATGCCGCCCAGAACAGCGTCTCTGAACCAACCATTGACCCGTTTGCCTACCAACCGGCGAACAGCGACTTCGCAGCCCCCGCTTCTGCGGATGCGCTTGCGGGCGTGCCGTCGCCTCTGGACGCACCTGCGCCGCAAGGCGATCTAAGCTCCCAGCTGCCTCAGATCCCCGATCCCATGGCGGCTCCCGAACCCGAGGTGACTGCCGACCAGGCCCATGAGGTTGCGACCCTCGACACCGCGCTTCAGAGCTCCGACTTCACGCAGGTGTTCGCGCCGGTGCAGGAATCGCGCAAGAAGATGGCGCGCGAGGCGGGCGTCGACCCGGTGATCGTGATGGAGCACGTGACCAAGATCTACCCGGCACAGCCCAACAAGCCTGCGCTCGAGGATGTCAACATCGAGATTTACCCCGGTGAGTTCGTCTTCTTGGTGGGCCACTCCGGCTCGGGTAAGTCCACCCTGCTGCGCACCATCATGCGCGAGGTCAAGCCCACCCAGGGCCGCGTCATGGTCGCCGGGCAGGACCTCACCCGCATTCGCAACCGCAAGGTGCCCTACCTGCGTCGCCAGATGGGCATCGTGTTCCAGGACTTCCGCCTCCTGCCCAACAAGACCGCGTACGAGAACGTGGCCTTCGCGCTCGAGTGCATCGGCAAGCCGCGCGGCGTCATCCGCGCGCAGGTGCCCGAGGTACTGCGACTGGTGGGCTTGGCGGAGCAGATGAACTCCACGCCCGACCAGCTTTCCGGTGGCGAGCAGCAGCGCGTGAACGTTGCGCGCGCCATGGTCAACCGCCCGCCGCTGCTCATCTGCGACGAGCCTACGGGCAATCTCGACCCGGCGATCTCGCTGGGCATCATGAAGCTCCTCGAGCGCATCAACCGCACGGGGACCACGGTAATCGTTGCGACGCACGACCGCGAGATGGTCGACTCCATGCACCGGCGCGTGATCGCGCTCGAGGCCGGCCACGTCGTGCGCGACCAGGAGAGGGGAGGCTACGGCAACTATGGCGCCCTCTAACATCGGCTACTCGCTCCGCGAGGCATTCAGCCACTTCTTCCGCAACTGGACCACGTCGTTCGGTGCGGTCATCACCATCTTCCTGTCGCTCTTTATCATCGGCCTCTTCATCGTGGGCTCGGCGCTCGTTACGTCTGCCATCGGCACCATCGAGGACACGGTGACCATCAACGTCTTTATCTCGGACGACGCCACCGACGACGAGGTACAGGCGTTCCAAGAGAAGCTCGAGAGCTGGCAGAACGTCCAGAGCGTCAACTTCAAGTCGAAGTACGACGCGCTGGAGGATTGGCGCAGCATGTCGTCGAGCGCCGATTCGACGATTGCCGCGCTCGACGGAGAGAATCCGCTGCCCCGCTCGTACGAGGTCGTGATGGAGGATTCTTCGCAGGTTGAGGACATGGCCAACCGCATCAAGGAAGATACGGACTTCCAGGCCATGGCCGATAACGGCGATGTTGACGAGAGCGTGCAGTACAGCCAGGAGATGGTGGGCCGTCTGTTCCAGGTGACGGGCTACATCCGCATCGCCTGCATCGTGCTCGTGGCGCTGCTCACCTTCATCGCGTTCATCTTCATCAACAACACGATTCGCCTCTCCATCACGGCGCGCCGGCGCGAGATCGCCATCATGCGCTTGGTGGGCGCCTCGAACGGCTTCATTCGCGGGCCGTTCGTGACCGAGGGCGTGTTGCAGGCGCTCCTTGGCGCGCTGCTTTCCATTGGCGTGCTGGAGCTCGTCCGCAACTTCCTCATGCCGCGCGTCATGAACATGGTGAGCTGGTGGCAGTTCGAGATTCCGCTCGAGGTATACCTCATGACCTACGGCGCGTTGATTCTGGTCGGCCTGGTCATCGGTCTCTTTGGTTCCGCCATCGCGATGCGGCGGTATCTCAAGGTGTAGCCCAAGAATGCTCACGAGTGGAAGGCCGGTCTTTCCTCTCGCGCTGGTCCTCGGAGTTCAGCTTTTGCTGAACTCCTACGGAATCGCGCGCGAGGAAAGGCCGGCCTTCCCTGTAAAGGTTTTGGGCTACACCTTGGATACCTTGGGGCAGTGGGTAGAACGTGTGTGGGAGCATCGGCTCTGCTGATGTTCTCCTTTTTGATGGAGGCAGGTGAGAAGCATGGGCCGAAAGCGTTCGGGGCGCGGGCGGCGTTCGCCGGTGCGGCGTGAGCGGCGGCCGAGCCTGACGGGCACGGTTCGCCTTACCGAACGGCACGGGTTCGTCGAGACAGCTGAAGGGTCGCTGAAGCTGGCTGGCCGCGCGCTGCGCGAGGTCATGGACGGCGACGTTGTGGCCGTGAGCGTCCAGCGCGGTGAGGGCGGCAAGCGCGCCACGGTGGAGAGCGTGATTGAGCGAGCGGCGGCTTCCATCGTGGGGACCTACGCCGAAGCGGGCCCGCTCGGCGCCGTGCATCCGCTCGATACGCGCATAAAGGCCGACTTCTTCATACTCCCGCACGACCGCTCCGCGCGCGATGCAGGGGTGCAGGTGGGCGACATCGTTCGCGCTCGCATCGTTTCCTATCCGTCGCGTTACGAGTCGGGTGTCGTGACCATCGAGCGCCGCATCGGTGGCGAGGATGCTGCCGACCTGGGCATCCAGTGCGTTATGGCTCGTTTCGATCTTGAGGACGGCTATCCTGAGGAGCCCGAGCACGCAGCGTCGGAGCTTGTCCAAGATATCGAGGGCGCACTCGCCGATCCGCTTCGGCGCGACGTGCGAAACCGCTTCGCCTTCACCATCGATCCTGCCGACGCGCGGGATTTCGACGATGCTATCTCGATTGAGCGCACGCCAGCGGGCGGTTTCGAGCTCGGTGTGCACATCGCGGACGTGTCGCACTACGTTGCATGGGGAAGTTCCATCGACCTTGAGGCGCGGCGCCGCGGCACGTCGGTGTATCTCGCCGACCGCGTGCTGCCCATGCTTCCCGAACGGCTGTGCAACGACCTCTGCTCACTGCGACCCGATGAGGACCGGCTTGCCATGACGGTCGATATCAGCCTCGATGCCCGCGGGCGCGTGCAGGGTGCGCGCATGTACCCGAGCATCATTCGCTCCCGCGTGCGCCTGGCCTACGGCGAGGCGGATAGGCTTCTGGAGGCAGGGGAGGCTGCTGCGGCCGAGGGCGGCCCGGACAGCGCCCTTGCTCGGAAGCTTGCGCATGCGGCAGCTGAGGGAGCGGACCTTGTCGAGGTGCTGCGCACAGCGGACGACCTTGCGCGGCTGCGCCGCACGGTTCGCGAACGGCGGGGCGCGCTCGACTTCGATACCGTAGAAGTTCACGCGCTCCTCGACGAAGCGGGGAGGCCCTACGAGCTCACGTGCCGCAAGCGGACCGCGGCGACGAGCCTTGTCGAGGAGGCGATGCTCCTTGCGAACGAGTGCGTTGCGGCATACCTGACGCGGCGCGGCGTTGCGAGCGCATTCCGCGTGCACGATGACCCGGCCCCCGATCACCTTCAGGGCGCGGCATCTGCCCTCGTGGAGCTCGGCGTCATCGACAGGACGCTCGGCCTTGCCATCTCTGCAGGCAGCCAGGAAGCCATGCGCCGTGCCATCGATGAGGCGGCGGGAACATCGGTCTTTGAGCTTGTGAACGCCCTGCTGCTGCGTGCCATGCAGCGTGCGGTCTATCGGCCAGACAACGAGGGGCACTATGCGCTTGGAGCCGAGGCATACTGCCACTTTACGAGCCCCATCCGGCGTTACCCCGACCTTATCGTGCACCGCACGCTCAAGCTCGCCCTTGCCCGGGAGCGCCTGGGTGCACGCGCGGTCCGCGAGCGCGCTCCGCGTCTGGTGGGCGCGGGGCGAGAGGGGCTCGATGCCGTGCTCCCCGCGCTCTGCAGGGCGTGCAGCGAGCGTGAGCGCATCGCCGACGCGGCGGCTCATGCCTCGCAGAAGGTCGAGGTTGCGCGATATTATGGCGAGCGCATCGGCGAGCAGTACCATGCGGTCATCAGCTGGGTGAGCGAGATGGGCATCTTCGCCCGCATGGACGATACGCAGGCCGAGGGGCTCATCCACCTGCGTGACCTGGGAGATGAATGGTTTGATTTCGACGGGCGCCAGCTTGCGCTCGTGGGGTCGGTGAGCGGTCGTGCCGTGCGCCCCGGCAACCGGGTGATCGTCGAGGTGCTCTCGGCCAATCCTGCGCGCGGCCATCTCGATCTGGCGCTCGTCACCTCACCGCGTGCGCTACACTGATGCGAGGAAGCGAGTACGCCGGGCGGCCGCATGCGCCGCTCGATGCAAGTTTTTTGGAGGACCAATGGACCTGTCCGTAAGCTTGGAGGATATCCAGCACGTAGAGAACTTCCTCGGTCAGGGAGATGTTGAGAGCGCCTTGCCCGCGCTTTTGGAGATGCGCGACGCCATCGAGGACTATGCGGAGCGCGTGTGCCGTGCGACCGACCATATTCAGTACTTCACGTTTTCCGATTCGTTCGAGCTTCTGGCGTATCGCCGGGTTGAGAAAGACCCGCGCACCATCCAGCAGGCGCCGATTCCGTTCGACCGGGTGTACTCGGACCTCGCCTTCGTCTATATCCAGCAGCAGGAGTACGCGCTCGCCCGCGATGCCCTCAAGCAGGCGGTGCGCTGGAATCCGATGAACTGCGCCTACCGGCTCGACCTTGCCGAGCTGTACCGCGTGCTCGGCGATGCGCGCGAGTGGGCGGCGCTCAACTACTCCGTGCTCGCGCGTGCGGCAGACGCCAAGCTCTTCGGGCGCGCGTGCGCGGGTCTGGGGCTGTTCTTCCTCGATAAGGATGAGAAGATGCTCGCTTCGGGGTTCGCGCGCCGCGCGGCGGCGTATGCTCCCGGCGAGCGGCAGACGCTCTCCCTCATGCAGCGCCTCATGGCCGAAGCTCCCGAGGAGGCGAATGCGAGCGAGGAAGAGGCCGCCCGCGCCCTCGAAGAGCAGGGCTTCGAAGCCGATCCGAACGCCGAGATCGCTATCTGTCTGCTCATGTGCGCTACCGATGCCGCGCAGGAGGGCGACCGCAACGAGGCGACTCGGTACACCCTGCGCGCCCGCGACCTGGTTGGCGAGGATGCGGCAAAGGCGCTCATCCAGCTGATTCGTGAAACGGATGCGGAGCTGGCGGCGGAGCATTCCGGTGGCAATGCGCCGGCCAGTGAGGGCGAGGTCGTTGATGCCGTGATGGCGGCGAGCGCGCAGGCGGGCCTTGCGGCAGCGGAAAACGAGGATGGAGGCTCCGATGCCGAGTCGTAGGGAGCGGAAGCTCATCGCGAAGAACCGTTCCGCGCACCATGAGTATTTCATCGAGGAAACCTATGAATGCGGTGTGGAGCTCTCGGGCACCGAGGTCAAGAGCCTGCGCGAGCGAGGCTGCCAGATCAGCGACACCTTCGCGCTCATTCGAGGTGGCGAATGCTGGCTCATGGGCGTGCACATCCACCCGTACAGCCATGGCTCGATTTTCAACCGCGACCCCGATCGCCGGCGCAAGCTCCTGCTTCATCGCAAGGAGATCGACCATCTTGACCAGAAGCTGCGCACGCGCGGTTATGCGCTCGTCCCCCTCGAGCTCTACTTCAACGACCAGGGGCGTGTGAAGCTCATGCTGGGGCTCGGCCGCGGCAAGAAGCTCTATGACAAGCGCGAGGACATGGCAAAGCGCGACATGCAACGCGAGATCGAGCGCGCCCTCAAGGAGCGTAGCCGCTAGCGGGGCCGTGGCGCAGCGCTGTGGGTACGGCGTGGGCCGCCGGCTGCGCGCGGGCAAAGCGCGGGCGCCGGCTGCGCGCGGGCCGCTGGCCGAATCATCCCTCCACGGTTGTGGCGTGGGCCTTAGACTGGTACGAAGGGGCGCGTTGTCCGTGCCCCGTTACACGAGAGGGGCATGTATGGATCTGACCGCTTTCTTCACGATGACGTCCGGCTTGTATGTTGTATCTGCCGAGGCAGATGGCCAAAAAGCGGGATGCGTGATCAATACGGCCGTGCAGGTTACGGCAACGCCGCCGAGGATTTCTGTGGCGGTCAACAAGGAGAACGTCACTGCGGGCGTGATCGCCAAGGCGGGTGCGTTCACGGTGACGGCTATCGACCAAACGGCAGACATGCCCTACATCGGGAACTTCGGGTTCCGCACGAGCGCAGATTACGACAAGTTCGAGAAGTATGGCTGCGAGACCTCTGCGGTGGGGAGCCCGTATTCCCCGCAGCACGCCTGCGCGCTTTTCGCGTGCAACCTTGTTGAGACGGTGGATGTTGGCACGCACTTCTTGTTCATCGGTGACGTGGTGGATGCCGAGCGCCTTTCGAGCGAAGAGCCGCTTACCTACGGCTACTACCACGCCGTGCTCAAGGGCAAGACGCCACCCAAGGCTTCGTCGTATCAGGGATAGGCGGATACGAGGGATTTCATAGGCGTTTGGGCGAGACGGCGCCAAGTGGTGCGCGGTCCTTGCTCCGCGCGACCGGTTGCTGACACATCCCGCTGCCGGTGTGCTTGCATGCCCGCTTGCTCATGCGCTTGTGCCGGACCATCGGTATGCCATCAAGCGAATAACATTTTGGTATTCGGATGAGTTCTCAAAAACGGGTATGCAGATGGGCCTTGCGGGTTATACTCGCAATACGCCGGCACGAAGTACACCGGCCCGATGAAAGGATGGATTCACATGAGCGACGAGAAGAAGACCTATAAGTTCGTGTGTGTTGTGTGCGGTTACGAGGTCGAGGTCGATACCCCCGAGCTCCCCGAGGACTACGTCTGCCCCGTGTGCGGCGTCGGCCCGGATCAGTTTGAGCTGGTCGAGGAGTAGCAGCTCGCAACAGCTTGCATGCGAATGAGAGGCCGGGGCCGAGCTCCGGCCTCTTTTCTGTTGGGGTCTCTTCATGAAGTGCGAGGCTCTTCCCGCGTCGAGGCGCGGGCCGTTGCCTGCTCCGCTGTTGCCCGCCGCGCGGATGGTGCCACAACCTGCTCGCTGTACGGGCGTACGGGCGGGGTACGCGGTGCGAGGAACCTGCTGGGCAGCTTGGTTTCAACTTTTGGGCACTTCTTGAGGGGGACGCTGGGTAGTGACTCACTGGGCACCCCTTATTTCCTGGGCTTTTGTTCACTCTATTGTCCGCGCTACTCGGCTTCATGCGCTCGAAG
>NZ_CEWCAA010000039.1:0-20137 GCF_982429025.1 Enorma sp. | reverse complement strand
CGCTTCTTCCGGCCACTCTGACGACGACCCGCTCATCTGGGAGGCCGCTCGCATCGTTGTTGATTCTCGCCTTGGATCGACGTCGGGTTTGCAGCGCCGTCTCAAGGTGGGGTATGCTCGCGCCGGCCGCATCATGGACATGCTCGAGGAAAAGGGCGTGGTCGGTCCGCCTGATGGATCGAAGCCTCGCGAGGTTCTTCTCAACGAGGAAGAGCTCGCCGAGCTTCAGGCCCTTGAAGCTCGTATGTCTGATGACGATGGGTTAGGAGGCTACTGATGCCATCCCAGTTCGGAGACATGCTGCTTAACCGGCGCCGCCAGATGGGTCTCTCTATCCAGCAGGTGGCTAATACCATCAAGATTCGCCCCCAAATCATCGAGTTTTTCGAAAAGGGCGATTTCTCGTCTATGCCGCCCCGCGGGTACGCACAGGGCATGATTTCGAGTTACGCGCGCTTCTTGGGCTTGAACCCGCGAACCGTCGTGGGGGCGTATTTCGATGAGCTCGACCGGTACGAGCGCGAGACCTCGCGTTCGGGTGGCCACTTTCAAGATGCCGCCGGTTTCGTGAGCGCGCGATCTGAAAACCCTACAGGGAGATTCATGGCGCTGGATGGTGGCTCCCGCTTCGCGCAGCGACCTCCCCAGGCTGGGTATGTTTCGGAGGCGAACTCTGGGCACGAACCCATCCGCGTCTCGCGCAATCCCTATCGGCAGCGTTCTCTTCCACGCGCCGGTCAGGGTACACCTTCCGGTGGTTATGGACGCGGTGGGAGCTCTTCCGCCTATGGCTCTGGGGCCCAGGGAACAGGGCGGCCTTCTGGCAGGGGCGCGTACCAGCCTCGCTCGTCGCAGCGACCGGCGTATGGCGATTCGTCGCGCACGCGCTCGCTCGCACCCCGAGGCTCCTCATATGGGCAATCTGGTTACCGAGGATCCGGTCCTGCGCGCTCCATGCAACCTCGTGGCTCGGCGCCGTTGCGTGATGCACGCATGGGTGGTCGCGGCGGTTACGGCGATGGGCCCGCCCGCCACCGTACATCATATGGCTCGGGAGCGAGAGGGCAGGGCGGAGCTCCTGTACGGGGTGCGCGCCCGTCTTCGAGGGGCCGGGGTGCTTCCGCCATCAATGGCATGGACCCCCGTTTAGTCATCGGCGTGCTCGCCGTCGTGCTGTTGCTGATTGTTATCGTGGTGTTCCTCGCAATGCGGAGCTGCTCGGCAAACACCGGCGATACCCAGCCTGAATCGACGACGACGCAGGTGACCGCTCAGGCAACGTCGACTGCCGCAACTCCCGATTCCGCGACGGATGCGACCTCACCCGCGACGCAGGCCAACACCGCCGATACCCAGGCGGCTACGACTGTGGTTCCCGAGCAAACGGTAGTGGCGGTGAGCGTGGAAGATGGGGGCACCTCCTGGGTGGAGGTGAAGCTCGACGGCTCCTCCGTGTTCGCCGATAATGTCGTCGGTCCCTTCAGCCAGGAGTTTACCGTCGCGCAATCCATCGAGATCACGGTGAGCAGCCCTGCGGATGTTACGGTGACCAACAACGGCGAGCCCGTTTCCTGGGATACAAGGACTGCCGGTGTTGCAAAGGTCACCATCACCGCGCCGCAGACTCCGGCGACCGCCGCTTCGCCTGATGGTTCCGACGCCGGAGACTCGTCAAGCGCCTCGGCGTCGCAATAGCGTACAGCTCGGCTCCTTTCATTACCCGTTCTTGCCGTTAAGGAGGATTCATGGCAAAGGATTCAAGTTTCGACGTTGTCTCCCAGGTCGACATGCAGGAGGTCGATAACGCCTACCAGCAGACGGTCCGCGAGATTTCGCAGCGCTACGATCTCAAGGATTCCGGATCTGAGGTCGCGCTCTCCAAGCCCGAGAGGACGATCACCATTTCGGCGCCGGCTGATTTCGTTGCTCGGCAGATCACCGATGTCCTCAATTCCAAGCTGATCAAGCGCGGAGTCGACATCAAGGCGGTGCGCTGGGACGCTCCCGTCGCTGCCTCGGGCGGCACGGTGCGCGTCCTCGGCCGCATCATCGACGGCATCGACCAGGATACCGCCAAGAAGATCAACAAGGACATCAAGGCGCTCAAGCTCAAGTGCAAGGTCGTTATCGAGTCCGATAAGCTGCGCGTGAGCTCTGCTTCCAAAGATACCCTTCAGGAGGTTATCGCGTTCCTGCGCGATCAAGACTACGGCCAGCCGCTTCAGTTCACCAACTACCGCTAGCCTAGCCACGGTCCATGCAGGTAGCGGACAGGCGAGTCGTTCGCCCGCATCACGCTCTAGGAACCCGTTCCCTCTATAGAGCGTCGGGCCGGCACATACAGGGATAGCTCACGATTGAAAGGTTGCCATGTCCCAGCAGTTCGAAGACGCATTCGGTTCCGTTTACTACATCACGCTCGGTTGTGCTAAGAACGAGGTCGATACCGATCGCATGCGCTCATTGCTTCTCGCGGCTGGCTATGAGGTTGCATATGATGTTTCTGAGGCCGACCTCGCCATCGTTAACACCTGTTCCTTTTTGGCCTCGGCAACGGAGGAGAGCATCGAGGCGACGCTCGCGCTGGCCGAGGAGGTTGCGGACGGCGTTCGCTCTGTTCCCATCGTCATGTGCGGCTGCGTACCCTCCCGTTACGGCGACGACCTCCCTGGCGAGCTGCCCGAGGTTGCTGCCTTCGTGCGCACGGATGAAGAGGACGGCATCGTTGCCGTTGTCGATCGCCTTTTGGGCGTAAGTCGCTCGGCTCCCGCTTTCGTTCCCGATGTCAAGCGCACCGTTGAGGGGTCCGTCGCGTACGTGAAGATTTCCGACGGCTGCGACCGGTTCTGTAGCTTCTGCGCTATTCCCTATATCCGCGGCCGCTACCACTCGCGTCCTGCCGAGCGCATTCTCGCGGAGGTTCGAGACCTTGTCGATTCCGGCGTTCGCGAGATCGTGCTCATAGGCCAGGATACGGGTATCTGGGGCGAAGATCTTCCTCAGGAAGGGGAGGGGCCGCACAACCTTGCCCAGCTGCTTGTTGCCGTTGCGGGAGCGGTGCGTCCTGAGCGCGTATGGATTCGCGTCCTCTACCTGCAGCCCGAAGGGATGACGGACGAGCTCATCGCAGCCATCCGCGATACGCCTGAGGTTCTGCCCTATATCGATATCCCCGTTCAGCATTGCAACGCCCGCGTCTTGTCCGCGATGAACCGTAGCGGTTCCGAAGCGGAGCTCGATGCCCTCTTCGAGCGCCTTCGTCGCGAGATTCCCGGCATGATCATCCGGACGACGTACCTTGTTGGATTCCCGGGCGAAACGCTTGACGACCACGAGCAGATGCTTGCCTTTATGGACCGTACTGGGTTTGATTACACAAGCGTCTTCGCATTCTCTCCGGAAGACGGAACCCGTGCCGCGCGCATGGAGGGGCAGCTCGACGAAGACGAGAAGCTTGAGCGTACGCAGGCTGCCATCGATCTGGCGGAGTCTCTCGGTTTCGCGGCAACCGCTTCACATGTGGGGGAGACGGCCGAGGTGATCGTCGACGGCATCGAGGAGACGGACGAAGGACCTGAACTCATAGGCCATGCTTGGTTCCAGGCTCCGGATTCCGATGGAGCCGTGCACTTGGACGCGACGGAGGCCGCCGTTGGTGATATTGTAACCGTAGAGTTTACGGACAGCTTCTGCTATGAGCTGATTGGTCATGTGATTGGTTAGGGGTAATTCGATGGCCCGAAACGAGCAAGGCGAGCTTACGAGCATATGGACGCCTGCGAACGTCATTACGTCTGTTCGCATCTGCTTCATTCCTGTTTTCATGCTGTTGGCTGTTCTCTCGCGCGATGCGATGGGCGCTCTCACGCATCCGGCCTTCGCTATCGGGGCGTGCGCGCTCTACATCTTGCTGAGCCTTACCGATAAGCTTGATGGTTCGCTTGCCCGCAAGCGCAACGAGATCACCGACTTCGGTAAATTTCTCGACCCCATCGCCGACAAGCTCCTCGTTTTCTCTGCGCTGCTCTTGCTGCTCGATCAGGGATACGTGAACGTTTGGGTCGTGTTCATCATTCTGCTCCGTGAGTTCTTGGTGAGCGCACTGCGCATGGTCGCGAGCGCTGCCGGCGAGGTTATCGCTGCCGATAGCCTCGGCAAGGCGAAGACGGCTGTCACGATGGTCTCGCTTTGCGGCTTCTACGTCGCCTTCGCGCTCGAGGCGTTGGGAATGGGCGATCTTACCGTTTGGATCCTCGGCATTTCGCAGGCGCTCATGGTCGCCGCGGTCGTGCTGACGGTCGTTTCGGGAATCCAGTACATCTGGAATGCTCGCGACATCGTGTTTAGGGTCTAATGATGGGCGCTCGGTATGAAGGACGCGCCGCAGACCACCGCGTTCACGCGCTCCAGCTTGCCCAGGAGCTTGTCGCCTTGTGCTCGGAATGCTCTGTAACCGTTGCTACGGCTGAGTCTTGCACCGCGGGGATGGTCGCTTCGACCATTGCCGGTGTGCCCGGCGCCTCGGATGTGCTGCGCGGCGGGGCGGTGACCTACGTAAACGAGGTCAAGCATGACCTGCTCGGGGTAAGCCAGGAAGTCCTCGATTCCGTGGGGGCCGTTTCGTTCGCCTGCGCCTGCCAGATGGCGGAGGGCGCACGCCATGTGTTCGGTTCCAGCCTCGCGGTGAGCATCACCGGCTTCGCCGGCCCTGGAGGCGGCACTGCCGAAGACCCCGTTGGGACGGTCTATATCGGGATCGCATCACGCGATGGGTCACGCGCTGAACGATGCCACTTCGAGGGCGACCGCGACGACGTGCGTGCCGCGGCATGCCACAGGGCATGCGAATGCCTCCTGTCTGCAGCTCATGAGCTTCAGGCTAGCGGCACGGTGTCGTTCTCCTTCTTTGACGCGTAGCTTTTTACTGTTTAATTCATCTTGCTAGTCGGTCTTACCACCGCGTGCGGTTGACACGGAGCGCAGCCATATGTACGCGCTGGCCATGTGCATTTGGCGCGGTTTTCGCGGTTGGGCGCCATTGCGGCTGTGGCGGTTGCGTATGCCACGCGCGCCGGCAATAGCTCCCAGCTGTCTGCTTAGCCCCATTGAGCAGGCATCTTCTGTTCCCTTACTCGTGCGTAGCTCCTCGACGAATGTTGTGTTCAGGTTTTTCCGGATTATGTTCAGCGATTTGTCAGATATCGAGGAAATCTGTTCAGATATGCCCGATAGGATGTTGGTATCGCTTGACCGCGAACAGCTGTTCGCGTAGTATGGAAGCCGGATCAGAGGAGGAGTACCTATGGCTAAGAACAGCGGTCCCGTTCGTCAGGTGCATGAGCGCACGTTCGGCGAAGAGCGCGATAAGATGGTGGAGCTTACCAAGGCCGAGATTGAGAAGAAGTTCGGCAAGGGCTCGATCATGAAATATGGTGACGGTGGGCCCGAGCTTGAGATTGAGGTCATTCCAACGGGCGCGCTGTCCTTGGATGCCGCACTCGGCATCGGCGGCGTTCCGCGGGGGCGCATTATCGAGATCTATGGCCCGGAGTCGTCAGGTAAGACGACGCTTTCGCTCGAGATCCTTGCGGAGGCCCAGGCTGCGGGCGGTGTTGTTGCGTTCATCGATGCCGAGCACGCGCTCGACCCGACCTATGCGGCGCGCATCGGCGTCGATATCGATGAGGTGCTCATCTCCCAACCCGATACCGGCGAGCAGGCGCTCGAGATCTGCGACATGCTGGTGCGTTCCGGCGCCATCGACGCCGTCGTCGTTGACTCTGTCGCTGCCCTTGTTCCTCGTGCCGAGATTGAGGGCGAGATTGGAGATTCCTCGGTTGGCCTCCAGGCCAGGCTTATGAGTCAGGCGCTGCGCAAGCTTGCGGGATCGCTCTCAAAATCAAAGACCACCTGCATCTTCATCAACCAGCTGCGCGAGAAGATCGGCGTCATGTTCGGTAACCCCGAGACGACGACCGGCGGCAGGGCGCTTAAATTCTTCTCGTCCGTGCGAATCGACATCCGCCGTATCGAGAGCATCAAGGTTAAAGATGAGGTCGTGGGCAACCGTGTGCGCTGCAAGGTGGTAAAGAACAAGGTCGCAGCTCCCTTCCGTACCGCCGAATTCGACATCATGTACGGCACCGGCATTTCAAAAGAGGGCTCGATACTCGATATGGGCGTCGACTACGACATCGTGAAGAAGTCCGGCGCCTGGTATACCTATGAATCTGAGCGGCTGGGCCAAGGTCGCGAGGCGGCGAAGGAGTTCCTGCGCACCAACCCCGACCTTTGCGATGAGATCGAGCATCGCGTTCGTGTGGCATGCGGGCTCGAGCTTTCAGACGAGACCACGGGGGACGCCGTCATCTTGGGCGATGACGTTGCTGCCGCGAACGATACGCTCTAGCCTTCTCGTTTCATCATGTCCGAGAATGTCGTTGAGATTGATATAGCTTTGCCACCAAAGGGCTCCGCCGGCATGGGCGGGGCCCTGCCATATCGCCGCCCGCGTGCTGAGGTTCGCTTCTCGCTCGAAAACGGCGATGTGCGCAGTGGGTGGGTTCCTCCTCGTGTGGCTCGCTTGTATGAGAAGGCCCTGCCAGATCTGCCGTGCACGTATCGCTCGGCGATGGACGCTCTTATGGAGCTCGAGAGTCGCGTCTGCTTCACTGCCCTTACTGAGATGCAGTCGAGGCGCGAGCATTCGAGTCATGAAGTTCGCTCAAAGCTCCAGCAGCACGGTTTTCGCGTGACCTCTATCGACGCTGCGATCGAGCGAGCCCTGGATCTCAAGTTTCTCGATGATGCGCGATTTATGGCTTCATTCATAGATGAACGTCTTCGTCGAGGCTGGGGTCGTCGTAAGATAGAGCTTGAACTTAAGCGCCGCGGGGTAGATCCAAGGGCCTTGCCCGGCTATCCCGAAGCATTCTTCTCTGCGGAAGACGATGCTGAACGAGCGCGTCAGCTTTTGCAGCGAAAATCGGTTCCCGAAACGCGTGCATTCGAGAAGCTTGTTCGACATCTGGTGGGAAAGGGATTTTCATACGACGTCGCAGCCCGGGCCGCGCGCGAGCGGATCGACAACGATGCCTGATAAAGGCTGGGTGCTCAAGGGTCGTGTAATTCCTTCGTAAAGTCGCAGCTGGTGCTGTGTAGAATTGACAGTTTTTGACTTAAAACGTAGGATGAATCTGTCATTTGTCTTGTGATGCACACTCATCGTAGATGAGTTCATTTGTGTTACATACACAACTTCATATTGGGTGTTCATACCTCGCAAATGTCGGGCGCAGCCATGCGCCATCAATGAGTTGCTAATTTACGTTAGAGGAGTGAGCATGGAGATTGTCATCGGCATTGTCGTTGGCCTCGCCGTAGGCGCCGTCATCGCCGTCATCGCCATGCGCAACGCCAAGAACGGCAGCCTTCGCGAAGCGGATTCCCGAATCGAATCGGCGCGCGCTGAGGCGGACCAGGTGATCGGCGAGGCGCAGCGACAGGCAGAGACCTTGAAGAAGGAAGCTCTTCTCGAGGCAAAAGAAGAGATTATCCAGAACAAGCAAGCTGCGGAGGCGGAGGAAAAGCAGCGCAAGCGCGAGCTTCGCACGCTCGAGAACCGCATCATGCAGCGCGAGGAATCGCTCGACCGGAGAAACGATGCGCTCGACAAGCGCGAGCACCAGCTTTCCAGCCAGGCCGGGCAAGTTGAGAAGCGCAGCCGTGAGCTCGAGGATCTCTATGCCAAGCAGACCGAAGAGCTCGAGCGCATCTCTGAGCTCACGCGAGATGACGCGCACCGTGAGCTTCTCGATAAGGTCCGCGGTGAGGTTACCCACGAGGCGGCGACCATCATTCGCGATTCCGAGCAGCAGGTGAAGGCCGAGTGCCAAAAGACCGCCCAGCGGATTCTTTCTACTGCCATCCAGCGCTGCGCCGCCGATCATACCGCGGAGGTAACCGTGACCTCCGTTCACATTCCCTCGGATGACCTCAAGGGCCGCATCATCGGCCGCGAGGGGCGCAACATCCGCACGTTCGAGCAGGTTTCGGGTGTCAACCTCGTTATCGATGACACCCCCGAGACCGTCGTGCTCTCGAGCTTCGACCCTGTCCGTCGCGAGACCGCTCGCGTTGCGCTCGAGAACCTCATTGCGGATGGACGTATCCACCCCGCCCGTATCGAGGAGATGTACAAGAAGGCATCTGAGCTCGTGCAGCAGCGCGTGCGCGAGGCTGGCGAGCAGGCTGCATTCGATACCGGGTTCCATGACCTTCATCCCGAGCTTGTGAAGACGCTCGGTGCCCTGAGGTACCGCACCTCGTTCGGCCAGAATGTTCTCAACCATTCCATCGAAGTCGCTGAGCTTGCTGGCATCATGGCCTCAGAGCTCGGCCTCGATTCCGTGCCTGCGCGTCGAGCTGGCCTCTTGCACGACCTTGGTAAGGCCATCGATCATGAGGTTGATGGGCCCCATGCCGTCATCGGCGCTGACCTGGCACGTCGCTACGGTGAGAAGCCCGAGATCGTCCATGCTATCGAGGCGCATCACGCAGATGTCGAGCCGAACACGGTGCTCGACATGCTTGTGATGGCCGCCGACGCTGTTTCTGCTTCGCGTCCCGGTGCCCGTCGCGAGTCGTTCGAGAGCTATGTGAAGCGTCTTGAGAAGCTCGAGGAGATTGCCAACGCCCACGATGGCGTCGAGCGTACCTTCGCCATGCAGGCTGGTCGCGAGGTCCATGTCATGGTTCAGCCTGAGAAGATCTCTGATGCCCAGGCTACGGTGCTCGCCCACGATATCGCTCGCCAGATCGAGGAAGAAATGGAATATCCCGGTCAGGTGCGCGTCGTCGTGATCCGCGAGAGCCGTGCGATGGATATCGCGAAGTAGCGTATGGCAGACGCTCAGCAACTCATTTCGTTCATCGCGTCCATGACGGGCGAGGGCAACCTTCGCGTTGAGGAGAACCTTGGCGAGGGATTTGTTCGGCTGCGCGTTGCTGAGGCTGAGCGCCGGCAGGCTAAGCACGATATCCAACATGTCGAGGATATCGTCATCGAAATGCTGCGCAATGCGCGCGACGCACGTGCTACCAGCATGTATGTTGCCACATCGAAAGAGGGGGGTGTCAGGACCCTCCTCTTTCTTGATAACGGCTCCGGCGTGCCGCAGGACATGCACGAGCGCATCTTCGATGCTCGCGTGACCTCTAAGCTCGAGAGCATGAAGATGGACCGCTGGGGCGTGCACGGTCGTGGCATGGCCCTGTATTCCATCCGCGAAAACACCGACGAGGCGTGCGTTGTGGCGTCTGCGCCCGGTCTCGGATCCTCTATGCGCGTTGTTGCGAATACCGAGCGACTGCCCGAGCGTGCCGATCAGTCGAGCTGGCCTAAAGCTTCGCGTAACGAGGAAGGTGTGTGGGTTTGCTCGAAAGGCCCGCATAACATCATTCGCACGGTCTGCGAGTTCGCCTTGGAAGAACAGCATGGATGCGATGTCTATCTCGGCAGTCCGGCAGAGATCGCTGCGACGCTCTACGATCAAGCAACCTCATCGCTTGATGCCTCAAAGATGCTCTTCATTGACGATGAAGCCGAGCTTCCGGTTTGCGAGCGGTTGGGCTGTGCGGCCGATGCCGCCGATCTGATGCGCATCGCTCGCTCTATAGGGCTTGAGATGTCCGAGCGCACTGCTCACCGTATTCTGAGCGGTCAGATCAAGCCGTTGCGAAGCGTGACCTCTCGTCTGCTCCGCATGCGTTCCGAACGCAAGGCGCCCGCTCCCATTGATCTATCCCGCGATCGCCGCGGTCTTAAGATCGCCCAAGATGATCTCGATGAGTTCTCGCGCGTTCTCGAGCGCGACTTCGAGGGCATCGCCGCGCGCTACTACCTTTCGCTCAGTCGAGAGCCCAGAATCAGGGTTTCCCGTGATTCGATTACGGTCACATTCGATATCCAGAAGGGCGAATGACCGGGTCCGAGAATGGCCCGAATCATTTTCTTGCTGCTCACGGGCCAATACGGTAAAGTCAAAGGGCTGCATATTCAAACCATACACGCAGGAGAACCGCACTATGGAATACCTGAAAGTATCGAGCAAGTCATCGCCCGCCTCCGTTGCCGGCGCTATAGCGGGCATGGTCAAGGATGGCGTTCCGGTCAATATGCAGTGTGTGGGCGCTGGAGCGGTCAATCAGGCCATCAAGGCCATGGCCATAGCTCGCGGTTTCCTCATTCCCACAGGGTTTGATATCTCATGTGCTCCAACGTTCTCGGATATCCTTATCAACGGTGAGTCGCGTACGGCCATCCGGCTTGCCGTCATTGTTCATCGCATCTCCCTCCAGGGCGCGGAAGCCGATCAGGTATCCGATGCCGCCATGGTCTACTAACATGGATATGATGAGTGTGCGGCCGGCGCTTTCCGGCAAGACGTATTTCATCCGCACGTTCGGTTGCCAGATGAACCTGCACGACTCCGAGCGCGTCGCTGGTTTGCTTGATGCCTGCGGCTGCCTTGAGGCAGCGGATCCCGCTGGTGCGGATATCGTGATATTCATGACCTGCTGCGTTCGCGAGGCGGCCGATCAGCGTCTTTACGGTCAATGCAATTCGTGCAAGAGCCTTCCTGCTCCGCCTTCCGGCACGCGGGTCGTCGCTGTGGGTGGATGCATCGCCCAGCGAGATGGCGAGGGGCTCCTCACGAACGTCGATAACGTGAACGTGATCTTCGGCACGCATGCCATTGCGCACGTCGGCGAACTTATCGCACAAGCCTTTGAGGATGGCGGCCGTCATGTTTCGATTGCCGAGGACGAGTCGCTTGCCGCCGTGTCGATGCCTTGGCATCGTGAGACGGTTTACCACGCTTGGGTTCCGATCATGACCGGCTGTAACAACTTTTGCAGCTACTGCATCGTTCCTTATGTGCGCGGTCGTGAGATGAGCAGGCCTTTTGAGGAGGTTTTAGACGAGGTCTCGGCGCTTGTTCGCTCTGGCGTTCGTGAGGTCACGCTTCTCGGCCAAAATGTCAATTCCTACGGGCGTGACCGCTATGGGGCGCCGCGCTTCGCAGAGCTGCTCCGCAAGGTTGGCGAAACCGGTATCGAGCGTATTCGCTTCACCTCGTCGCATCCTAAAGACCTGCTCCCTGAGACCATTGACGCTATGGCCGAGACGCCTGCAGTCATGCCTCATCTTCACCTTGCCGTGCAGTCTGGCTCCACCCGTATCTTGAAGGAGATGAATCGTCGGTATACGCGCGAGGATTACCTTGATCTTGTTCGTCGCGTCCGCGATCGCATTCCCGGAATTGCGCTCACCACCGATATCATCGTTGGATTCCCTGGAGAGACCGAAGAGGATTTCGAGGAGACCCTTTCCCTTGCACGCGAGGTTGGGTACGCCCAGGCCTTTACTTTCATCTACTCGCGTCGTGAGGGCACGCCCGCTGCCGCCATCGTGGACCCGACTCCGCATGAGGTGATTCAGGAGCGCTTCGATCGGCTCGTTAAGGTTATCGAAGGCACCGCTTATGAGTTCAACCAGGGCGAGCTCCATGCCACGGTACCCGTTCTCGTTGAAGGCGCTTCGAAGAAGAACAGCCGAGTTCTTCAGGGCAAGAGCCCGAAGAACCAAACGGTCCATGCTCCCATTCCCGAGGGGCTTCACATCGAGGACCTTATCGGCAAGATCGTTGACGTTCGCGTAGACACCGCGCGTACCTGGTATCTCTCGGGCACCGTGGCAGGCGACCCTCGATGACGGGGCCCGTGGTCGCCGTCGTGGGGCCTACCGCGGTAGGGAAGAGCGCTGTGGCCGATGCCCTTGCGGAGCGCTGGGGAAGCGCCGTCATATCTGCTGATGCGATGCAGGTCTACCGTGGAATGGATATCGGCACTGCGAAGATGCCCGTCGAGGAGCGGCACGCCCCTTTGTTGCTTGTGGATATCATCGAGCCGGACGAGGCATATTCCGCCGCGCTCTTCCAACGCGATGCTCGCCAAGAGATCGATCGGCTGCAGGCTGCTGGTAAGATTCCGGTGCTATGCGGCGGAACAGGCCTCTATATCATGGCGGCTCTTGACGATATGAGGTTTCCCTCGGGTGAAATCGAGAGCGACGCTCGCAGGCGATATGAGCGCTTTGCTGTGGAACACGGTCCCGATGCGCTCTACGAGCTTCTGAATCGACGCGATCCGGAGAGCGCGCACAGCATTCATCCCCATAACGTGCGACGCGTCGTTCGCGCGCTGGAGATGCTTGATGAGGGCGTTTCTTACGCCGAGCAACGCAAGGGATTCTCGTCGCCCAAGCAGGTCTATTCGGCTCATATCTTTGCCCTCACGATGGAGCGGTCGCGTCTGTATGAGCGTATCGATGCTCGTGTTGATGCGATGGTGCGAGATGGGCTTGTGGAAGAGGTTGAGCGCCTTTTGGAGCGTGGCGCGGGGCCTGCGCTCACGGCGCGACAGGCAATTGGCTATAAAGAGATCATCGACTATCTGAACGGTGCGTGCTCTCTGGACGAGGCGACCGAGCTCATCAAAATGCGTTCGCGCCGCTATGCAAAGCGTCAGCTCTCTTGGTTTCGTCGTGACGATCGCATCACCTGGCTCGACATGGATTCGCTTGATATCGAGGGTGCGGTCGATGCTATCGAACGCGAGGTGCGCTGCTGATGGCTCGGTTCACCCCCGTATCGACATCGCCGGTTCCCGAGCGGGCGGTGCTCGTCGGCATAGAGCAGAGGGGCTCTTCTTGGCCTGTTGACCGCTCGCTCGATGAGCTCGAACGTCTTGCCGATACCGCTGGAGCTGAGTGTGTTGCTCGTGTTACGCAGCGGCTTGAACGACCGAATCCTAGGACGTTTATCGGATCGGGCAAAGTGGCCGAGGTTTGCGGGCTCGTCTCGCGCCTCGATGCCGATGTCGTCATCTTCGATGATGACCTCTCTCCTTCTCAGCAGGCGAATCTTGAGAAGGCTGTCGGAGAGCCGATGAAGATCATCGATCGAACCGCTCTGATTCTTGATATTTTCGGGTTGCACGCTCAGACGCGTGAGGGGCGGCTCCAGGTGCAGCTTGCACAACTTCAATATCTTCTGCCGCGCCTTCGTGGCATGTGGAGCCATCTTGCGAAGGAGCAGACGCGCGGTGGCATTGGAAGCCGTTTTGGACAGGGAGAAAGCCAGCTCGAAGTCGATCGACGCATGGTTCGCAACCGCATTGCCGCGGTTCGACGCGAGCTTGCCGTGGTTGAGCGTAGAAGGTCTGTGCAATCGAAGGAACGGATTGCTTCCCCCGCGTTCCGCGTCGCTCTTGCGGGCTATACCAACGCTGGTAAATCTTCGCTTCTTAACCGGTTGACTGGATCGACGGTACTTGCACAGGATAAGCTCTTCGCTACGCTTGATCCGACGACGCGCGCTTATCGTTTGCCTGGCGGCCGGTCTATGACGATCACTGATACCGTCGGTTTCATCCAAAAGCTTCCGCACGGGCTCGTTGATGCCTTTAAATCGACCTTGTCTGAGGTTCGTGAGGCCGATTTGATCCTCATGGTTGCCGATGCATCTGATGATAACCTGTCTCGTCAGCTTGATGCGGTCCATCGCGTTTTGGAAGAGATCGGCGCGGGCGAGTCGCGTTCTCTTGTGGTGTTCAATAAGATTGACCTCATAGATGCCGAAACGTTGCTCGACCTTAGGCGCATCTATCCTGATGCCGTTCTTGTTTCGGCGCGTACGGGAGAGCACATCGATGATTTGGTTGAGCGCGTGGCACTCGAGGCTGCTGCGCTCGATAAGCTTATCGACGTTCATATTCCGTACGCAAACGGATCTCTGATTCAACTTATTCGTCAATCCGGACACGTGCTCGAGGAGTCGTTCGAAGAGACGTCCACGCATCTCGTGGCAAAAGTGCCCCCTCGCATTGCCGGGTACCTTTCCGCTTATTATTCAAGCTGAGGTTTCTGACCGCCGTTGCTCATATGCGAGCTGGCCTACATGCTGCAGACCATAGTAAAGATGAGGATGAGCAGGGGCTGGTGCACAAGATAGATCGGCAAGCTGAGCTTTCCGATCATCGAGAGGAAGGGTACGTCCGCTTTCATCATCCATATGGGATAGCCCGATGCGTGATGTCCGTCGAACCAGCGTGCTGCGAAGGCGCCCGCGAGGTAGAGGAATACGTTGGGTAAAAGCGGATAGTAGTCTCCTGAGACAAACGACGCCGAGGGAAACCCGAGCCAGGCTAGGCCTTCCACGGGATAGGTCGTGTGCGGCAGGGTGTAGGTTGCAGCGAAGAGCACGAGGCAGCCGATGAGCCCCGCTGCTGCTGGGAAGCGGTTAAACAACGGTGCCGTGGCGGCATAGAGGAGCGTGCAAGCGGCCATGCAGTAGATGATGCCAAATGAGATGGGCGTATCTACCCCAGCGATGCTGGTGGCAAGGAATACGGCACCTGCAGCTATTGCATAGACACCGCCCCTTTTAAGGTTGTTGCGCGAAAGGCTGGTCATCCATCCTGCAAGGGCGAGAAACACCCAGCTTATCGAGGAGCGCCAGACCGTTTGGATGATGGGGTCGGTGAACCAGGGGATTTCGAATCCGTAGAGATAGGCTGCATCATAGGCCGCATGAAACGCGACCATCGAGATGATGGTGAAGCCGCGCACCGAGTCAAAGAAGGCGATGCGCGGCTTTTGAGGGTTATCTTCGTGTGCGTTATCCTGCACGTCTGCTCCTAAAAGCGCCTCATGAGGGCGACCACCTTGCCCAGGATCTGTGGATTATCAGCATAGATGGGCTCCATGGCATCGTTTTCGGGCTGGAGGCGTACACGACCGCGTTCCTTGTAGAACGTCTTGACCGTAGCCTCGTTATCGATCATGGCAACAACGATCTCGCCGTTCATGGCGTTCTTCTGCTCGCGTACGACTAGGTAATCGCCGTTGAAGATGCCAGCGTTGATCATGGAGTCGCCGTGCACTTCGAGCACGAAAGAGGAGGCGTCGGTTGCGATCTCGGTGGGAAGGGTGAAGGTGTCCTCGACGTTTTGCTCGGCGAGGATGGGCATGCCTGCGGCAACCCTGCCTACCAAGGGAAGCGTTACCGTACCGCGGTCCGGAGACTCCTTAACCTCTGCAAGGCTTACGGAACTACCGTCCTCATTGAACAGCTCGAGCGCACGGGGCTTCGTGGCGTCGCGTTTGATGAGGCCGCGCGCTTCGAGGGCGCTCAGGTGCGCATGAACCGTGGAGGGGGAGGAGAGCCCCACGGCGGCCGCCATCTCGCGCACGCTCGGCGGATAACCCTTCTCTTGCTGGTACGCACGAATGTAGTCGTAGATTTGCTGCTGGCGCTTCGAAATCTTGCGTGCCATCGATGCTCCCTCCATACAAAACATTTGTTCGATTTTTACTTGACAGGAACAACTGTTCGAAGATAATGATATACGAACACTCGTTCTTGCGCCAGAGTTTTTTGTCCGGGCGCCGGGATATAACAGTTTCGTCAAACGAGAAAGGGGTTTCCAATGCACGCTACATTCGCCATCGTCGAGGGAAACCTCGCGCTGTCTTCCGATGTCCTCTATGACGAGCCCATTGCTCCCACCTATGCGACGCAGATCTACGAGCTTCCCGTCCGGCGCGCTGAGTCTCCTCGCAGCGCCCATGTCGCAGCTACCCCTGTTTCATCGACGGGTTCTCTGTCGCATGCGGTCGTCGCTGGGGTTATTGTCGCTCTCCTTTCACTTGCTCTCGTCGTTGCCGCCTGGTTCATGATTTCGAGTGAACAGCGTGCTTTCGATAGCGCCCTTGCATCATCCTCGCGTCAAACGATCACGGTGAAAGCTGGCGATTCTATTTGGTCGATTGCCGAAGCCTACGATATCGAGGGGCTCTCTACGCGCCAGACCTCTGATGTCATTCGCGCTTGGAACGACTTGGAGACGAGCACCCTGCAGCCGGGCGACACCTTAGTCGTCCCGCTTTCCTAAGGAGTGGCACGGTCGCTGTCCGTACCGGGCTCGCATAAACCTCGGCGTCTGCCAGTTTTTGTGTCCCATGTATACGCTGTGCTTCGCTCCTTTCAACACTTCTTGATGATGGGCGAGCGAGTCACTTCCTATTTCCAAAACGCAATATCTAGTACTTCTCGGTCAGATTCTCTCAAGACGTGGTACTCTATCTTAGTTGTTCGCGCCTGAGGAGGTTTAATGCGCTGTCCGCGTTGCGGTGGAGATAATACGCGAGTCGTTGATTCGCGCATGCAGGATGCTACGAACGCGATAAAGCGCCGCCGCGAATGCAGGTCATGCGGATATCGCTTTACCACATTCGAGCGTTGCGAAGATCCCATCGAGGTTATTAAAAGCGATGGAACCATGCAGCCGTTTGACCGAAACAAGCTCCTTGTTGGCTTGATGCGCGCGACCTCTAAGCGAGAGATCGATATCTCGCAGTTGAACGCACTCATCGATGATATTGAGCTCGAGCTTCGGGGCCGCACCCTCACGAACGTCTCTTCACATGAAATCGGCGATATGGTGCTCAAGCGGCTCGAGAAGATAGACAAAGTGGCCTATATCAGGTTTGCATCCGTCTATCGCGATTTCAAAGACGTCGATGAGTTTTTGCAGGAACTCGATAAGCTTAGGTGAGCACATGTCTTTAGTGAATGTACAGATCAAACGACTCGACCCCACGGTTGAGCTGCCCTCGTATGCCTATGCGGGTGATGCAGGGCTCGACCTTCGAGCGAATGAAACCGTCGATATTCCACCCCATGAGCGCGTCTTGATTTCAACGGGTCTTGCCATCGCGATCCCTGACGGTTTTGCCGGCTTCGTGCAGCCTCGTAGCGGCATGGCGCTCAAGCGGGGCCTTTCCATCGCAAATACGCCTGGGCTCATCGATGCGCATTATCGTGGTGAGCTCAAGGTGATTGCGATCAATCTCGATGCACATGAATCTATTCATATCGAGCGCGGCGAACGCATCGCCCAGCTCGTCATTCAAGAGGTTCCCGTCGTTCAGCTCGTTGAAGTCGACGAGTTGGATGAGACCGACCGTGGAACCGGTGGATTCGGCTCAAGCGGGGCGCACTAACAGGCGCCTCCGAGCACATAGTAGGGAAGAGCAATCCGAAGAAAAGGGGAGTAATGGATACGTTCTTCAAGTTTTCCGAGCGCGGCTCCAATGCCGCAACGGAGGTGCGCGCCGGCCTTACGACGTTTTTGGCCATGGCGTACATCATCATCGTCAACCCGAGCATTCTGTCTGCCGCGGGGATCAACCCGACGGCCGCAGTAACTGCGACCTGCCTGGGTGCCGCGGTTATGACGATCGCTATGGGCGTGTTTTCGAACCGTCCGCTTGCCTGCGCTTCGGGCATGGGCATCAACTCAATCGTCGCCTTTACCCTGTGCGGCAGCATGGGCCTCGGCTGGCAGACCGCCATGGCCGTCATCTTCGTGGAGGGCGTTGCCATTCTGTTCCTGGTGCTCTGCGGCCTGCGCGAGGCGATCATGGAGGCCATTCCTGTGCCCCTGCGCCACGGCATCTCCATCGGCCTCGGTCTCTTCATCGCGATGATCGGCCTCAAGGATGGTGGCGTCATCGTTGCCAACGCCGACACCATGGTCTCGCTTGGCTCGCTCGTGAACGCTGATGGTGGCTACAACTTCGCTCTGCTCGTGGGCATCATCTCGATCGTCCTCACCGTGGTCCTGTATTCCATGAAGGTGAAGGGTGCTCTGCTCTGGGGCATCGTCATCTCCGCGATCATCGGTGTGCCGCTGGGTGTCACGAGCCTGCCCACCGGTGTGGTCGCTCCGCTCGATTTCTCGACCTTCGCTGCCCCGTTCCAGGTGAGCGAGGCCTCCGGTGTCATGGGAATCATCGAGGCCATCACCACCCCGTCGCTTCTGCTCTTTGCCTTCTCGCTCATGATGAGCGACTTCTTCGACACCATGGGCACGGCGATGGCCGTGGCCAAGCAGGGCGACTTCCTCACCGAGGATGGTAAGGTCGAAGACATCAAGCCGATCCTCATCGTCGACTCCGCCGCTGCTATCGCCGGTGGCTTCGTGGGCGCTTCCTCCATCACCACCTTCGTTGAGTCCGCTTCCGGTGCAGCCGATGGTGGCCGTACCGGCCTCACTTCGGTGGTCGCCGGCGTCCTCTTCCTGCTCGCCGCGTTCTTCTCGCCGCTCATCAACTGCATTCCCTCTGCAGCCACCTGCGGTGCCCTTGTGTTCGTTGGCTTCCTGATGATGAGCGATGTCGCCGATATCGACTGGGCCAGCCCCATCGAGGCCTTCCCGGCATTCATGATCATCGCTGGCATTCCGTTCACGTATTCGATTTCCAACGGCATCGGCCTTGGCTTCATCACCTTCGTGGTCGTGTCTGCCGTCACAGGCAACATTCGCAAGGTTCGCCCGCTCATGTGGGTCGCCGCTGCTGCATTCCTGGTCTATTTCATCATGACCATCATGTAAGCTGTGCCAATCTGCGCATAGCTCGCCGTGCGTCTTGTCCAGCGTGATGGGCAACGTAGGCATTGCTTATGGTATAGAGGGCGCCTCTCGTTACAGATGGGAGGCGCCCTCTTTCTTAGCCGACCGTTCTAATATCTGCGTCGATTTGCGGGCGTATATGTTGGTACATACAATTAGGTACCAAAGTAAGTGTTGAATAGGGTAGTGATAAAGCGGGAATCAGCACCTTAGCATGGTAGCTTCGTTGAATGCGAGGAGCGATATGGATAAGACGAATCGTGTGGTAGATACCGTGGTCATCGGGGGCGGTCCAGCTGGCTATGCAGCGGCTATCTACGCTGCGCGAGCAAGTTTGAAAACCGTCGTCATAGAGCAAGGCATGCCGGGCGGCCAGATTGCCACGACGGATATCGTTGAAAACTATCCCGCCAGACCAAACATTACCGGCGTGGAGCTCGGTATGAAGTTGCAGGAACACGCGATGGAGGCTGGTGCAGAAAGCGCTTATGGCGTTGTTGACGCCATTGAGCGGCTCGACGACGGCTCCTTCAATGTCGTGTGCGCAGATGAGGCCTATCATGCGCCAACGGTCATCGTTGCCACGGGCGCTCGTCCACGAACCGCTGGTTTTACCGGCGAAGATCAATTCCGCGGTCGTGGTATATCGTATTGCGCCACATGCGACGGCATGTTTTACCGCGGAAAGAACGTGTTCGTTATCGGCGGCGGGAATGCTGCCTGTGAAGAGGGGCTGTATCTTGCGCGCATTGCGAATTCCGTAACGATGGTTGTGCGCCGCAATGAGTTTAGAGCTCCGAAGGGCGTCGTTGACAGGCTCTTAGCGCATGACCGAGTAACAGTCCGCTATAGTACGTCGATTACCGCGGTTGACGGCGACCGGTTCCTGTCGAATATTACGTTTAGAAACAACGATACGGGCGAAGTGCATACCGAAGCGTTTGAAGAGGGATCGTTTGGCATCTTTGTATTTGCGGGAACCGATCCAGTTGTGGAGCTAGTCCGGCCGTTCGTAGACTTTGGCTCTGATGGTGGCGTAATGACGAATGAATCCATGGAAACTCGTACGCCGGGTCTGTATTGCGTGGGAGACATGCGCTCAAAGCGTCTCCGCCAAGCGATTACCGCTGCGGCTGACGGGGCTATTGCAGGTTCCGAGGCGTATCGCTATGTGACGGAGCGGGGCTGATATGCGAGGTATAGTTTCAAGGCTCACATACGTTCATGAGCTTATCTTGCTCATCTATTAAATCAAGATAATATATCTTATGTAAAGTTGTTAGATGAAGCCAATAGAAGACCTTCTGTAGCCATCCTCTGATGTGGCTTATAGGACAAAAAGTGTGTCTCGATAGAACACATGTCCTAGTCCAGCCAGAAGGGGTACGGGTCCCCGTGATGGAGCTCCTCCCAGACGGCCCTGTCGCCCCACTCCGGCCCTCCGTCCTCCCTTTTGGGCGATACCGAGTAGGTCCTGTATAGGAAGTCGATGTCGTCGTCGGTCGGCATGGACGCGAGGACGTCGCGCGCGGGCTTCGGCGATGTGTTTGATAACGTCTGATTTGCGAATTTGAGCATACTGTTTTTTCGGGAATGA
>NZ_CEWCAA010000038.1:0-20170 GCF_982429025.1 Enorma sp. | reverse complement strand
GCCTACCGGTGCTCCGCAGCGGGAGCAAAACCTCGAATCATCGGGTAGCTGGTTGCCGCATTGCGTGCAGAACATGGCGCCTCCTTCTTCGGGGACAGGCCCCGATTTCTGAATCAATCGAGTTATCTGCCATGGTACCTCAGGTGCAGGGTGAGGGGTTGCCGGTTTTCGCTTGGCGCGGGGGCCGTGCCGCCGACTGGCTCGAAATAACGTATCCCTACCCGGTGGGGTATGATGGGCAGAAGCAATTCTCCAACCGACTGAGAAGAGGGGCACGATGGCCAAAAAGAACGCTCAGAGAAAAGACGATTCCGAGCGTCCCGCCGAGCGGCCCAGGCGTTCGATGCCCCGCTGGCTTCGCCGCGCCATTTGCTTTGCCGGCTCGGTCTTCCTTATGTTCTGCGCTGTTTATATGTTCTTCATCATGGTCATCGAGGGCTACGGTCTTCCTATCGGCATCGTGGGCACCATCGTTTTTTCTGCAATGGCGATACATCTCTTTCGCGCTGGTTTGACCGACGGCCAATGGCGCGTGGAGCACTGAGGGCCTAATTCCAAAAAACGCGGAAATGAGCAGCCATGCCGATGTGCGGGCACGATTTCTCTTGGCTTGCTGGCCGCGCATCCCCCGTATGCAGGTGTGCTCCTCGTTACGGCGCTTGGCGCCGCGCCACTGCGCTCAGGAAGGGAAATCGTTCACAAACTTGCTGACAATCGTTCATGAACCTGCTGAATGCGGCGTATTTGTCGCACTCAGCAAGTTCATGAACGAATAGGTGCGCTTTGGTTCCCCGTATAAAAACGGGCCCGACGGAGAATCCGCCGGGCCCATGCTTCTTGCATGCGTTGCGTTCGGGAGCGCGCTCTCGTGTCAAGTGGCGCTGTTAGGCGCGCTTGATAAACGCCCGATAGCCCTTGAAGGCTTCGTAGATGTCTGCCTTGTTGGCAACTTCCCACAGCGAGTGCATCGAGAGGACGGCCACGCCGGAGTCGATCACCTGCATGCCGTATTCAGCGAGGATATAGGCGATCGTACCGCCGCCGCCCGCGCCGATGCGGCCGAGCTCGCAGGTCTGGAAGGCCACGCCGGCCTCGTCCATGATGTCGCGGATGAGCGCGAGGTACTCGGCGTCGGCGTCGTTGGAGCCGCTCTTGCCGCGCGCGCCCGTGAACTTGTTGAAGCAGAGGCCGTGGCCCATGATGGCGGCATTCTTCTTCTCAAAGCGGTCGGCGTAGAGCTGGTCGAACCCGGCGGAAACGTCGGAGGAGAGCATGCGGCTCGCAGCCAGGCAGCGGCGGAGCGCCAGCGGGCTCTCGAGACCCGCGAGGGCGAGCACCTCGGCCATGGCGTTCTCAAAGAAACGGCTCGTCATACCGGTTGCGCCCACCGAGCCGATCTCTTCCTTGTCGCAGAGCAGGCATACGCTCGTGCGCTCGACCTCGGGCACCGCGAGCTGCGCGGCAAGGGAGGTGTAGGCGCAGACGCGGTCGTCCTGGCCGTACCCTAAGATCATGGAGCGGTCGAGCCCCATCTCGCGCGCAGCGCCGGCGGGCACCACCTCGAGCTCGGCGGAGAGGAAGTCCTCTTCGTCGATGCCGTACTTCTCGGTGAGGACATCGAGAAGCATCTGCTTCACGGGCTCCTTGGGTGCCTCGGCATCCTCGTCGCCCTCGCTCGAGATCACGACGGGGCGGCCGCCCACGATCACATCGAGGTTCTCATGGTCGACGGCTTCGGAAGCGGGCTTCTTCATCTGATCGCTCGCGAGATGGATGAGCAGGTCGGAGATGCAGAACACGGGGTCGGTGGCATCCTCGCCCACGCAGACATCGACCGTGGTGCCGTCCTTCTTGCACACGACGCCATGGATGGCGAGCGGGGTGGCTACCCAGTGGTAGGCCTTCACGCCGCCGTAGTAGTGGGTGTCGAGGTAGGCCATATCGCCGGCCTCGTACAGCGGGTTCTGCTTGATATCGAGGCGCGGGCTGTCGATATGCGCGCCCAGGATGTTCACACCCTCTTCGAGCGGGGCGGTGCCCAGGTTCACGAGCATGAGGGTCTTCTTGTGGTTCACGGCGTAAACCTTGTCGCCGGGCTTGAGGGCACGTCCCTCGGCCACAGCGTCCTCGAGGTTTACGTAGCCGGCTGCCTCGGCGAGGGCGACGGATGCGGTCACGCATTCACGCTCGGTTTTGTTCTGGCTGATGAAGGCGCGGTAGTCGCCGCAGAGCTGCTCAAGCTCGGCAAGCGCTGCGTCACCGTATGCCTTCCATGCGTTCGGACGTTCCATGGGGGGTCCTTTCTTACGTTATTGTATGGCCGAGTGCCATGGTAGCACGGCGATGTGTTCGTCAGGCGAAGGTTGCGCGCTGATTATATATACGAACAAATGTTCCAAATGCTTGCTATACTTGACGTGGAATATGGAGTGGACGGCGTGAGGGCAGGTGCAAAATGCCTGGGAGCATGGGGTAATTTGCATATTGTGCAAATTGCTCTCTGTGTCGTTTCTGCTGGTAGCGGCTAGTAATATGCATTTTTTGCATAGTACTCATGCCGGACGGACGGCTCAGTTGTCTCATTTTTTTGCGACAGCTGGGCGCGTAAGGTACGGGCACCGTGATGGGAGGTGAGCGCGCATGATCATCAACACAGGCGGGCGGACGGATACCGTGCAGTATTACACGGAGTGGCTGCTCAGACGGTTTGCCGAGGGATATGTGCTGGTGCGAAATCCGCGCTTTCCAGAGAGGGTCACGCGCTACGAGCTCGATCCTGCGGTAGTGGACTGCGTCGTGTTCTGCTCTAAGAACTACGCGCCTATCCTGCCGCGCCTGCACGAGATCACGGACCGCTTTAACACGTACTTCTTCTACACCATCACCGCGTACGGGCGCGATATGGAGCCCGGGGTTCCGGATATCGATGCGAGCATCGAGACGCTCATCGAGCTCGAGCGTATCGTAGGGCGTGAGCGGATCGTCTGGCGCTATGACCCGGTGCTTCTGAGCGAACGCTACACCACGGAGGCGCATCGGCGCACCTTTGATGACACGGCCCGTCGCCTAGCGCCGCATGTGAGCCGGTGCGTGTTCAGCTTTGTGGAGCCGTACCGCAAGCTCGACCGGAACATGCCGGAGCTTTTGCCCCTTATGGAGGAGGAGCGCTTCTACATGGCGGAGCTCTTGGGCGGCATCGCGCGCGAGCACGGGCTGCGCCTGCAGGCGTGCGCGACGCGGGAAGACTTTTCTGCCTACGGGGTTGAGCGGGCAGGTTGCGTGACCTTGGAAGCGCTCGGTGCGGCGAACGGTGCCACGTTCAGGAAGCTTGCGCACCGCGGCATGCGCGAAGGCTGTGCCTGCATGGAGATGCGCGATATCGGGGCGTATAACAGCTGCCCCAACGGGTGCCGGTACTGCTATGCGAATGCCGATGCCTGCGGGGCGGCGCGGACCTATCGTGAGCAGCATGACCCGGCGTCCCCGCTCATGCTGGGGCACTTGAGGCCAGGCGACGTGGTGACGCAGGCGACGCAGCGGAGCTATCTTGCGGCAGGGGTGCGGGCGGCGCGTCGGGCTGTCGCGCCGGGGCAGGAGCGGCTTGAGTTGTAGGGCGGTTTTTATAGAGCGGATTTGGCTACTGCGCTTCGAGCGAGCAATGCACGTGAATCGGGCGCACCGGGTGTCCACGTTTCAGAAAATGATTCAGGAGCACCGGGTGTCTACGATTCACGTCTCTGGCAGATGGAAGGGCGCTGCATGGTTCTCCCGCGTTTCCCGCGCGACCGCGCTATGTGCAGAAAATGTATAGAAGCAGCGTCCTTTTGCATAGGCGGTACCGTATCCAGCCGCAGTCCAGCCGTTCGCGCATTCCGATGCGCGCCCGTGCCTGCTTATGCCATCATTGGGGTATACAGGTAGAAGTCGTTTCGAGCGCGTCGTTTTCTGCGATGCGCAGACGAGCGCCATCGACCAAGGAGGAATGCATGGAATACAAGATTACGGGATACCAGCCCGAAAAGCTCTTCCATTTTTTTGAGGAGATCAGCGCCATCCCGCGCGGCTCGGGTAACGAAAAGGGCATCAGCGATTACCTCGTGGCCTTCGCCAAAGACCACAACCTCGACGTCTACCAGGACGAGGTCTATAACGTCATCATCAAGAAGCCCGCGAGCGCCGGTGCCGAGGCCGCCGCGCCCGTCATGATGCAGGGCCACATCGATATGGTGTGCGACAAGCTTGCCAGTGTCGAGCACGACTTCGAGAAGGACGGCCTGGACCTCATCGTCAAGGACGGCGTTCTTACCGCTAACGGCACCACCCTCGGCGCGGACAACGGCATCGCCGTGGCGCTCATGATGACGGTGCTCGACGACGACGCCCTCGCGCACCCTGCGCTCGAGTGCGTGTTCACCACCGACGAGGAGACCGGCCTCGTTGGCGCCGAGACCCTCGATAAGTCCAAGATCGACGCTCGCATCATGATCAACCTCGACTCCGAGGAGGAGGGCGTCGCCACCGTCAGCTGCGCCGGCGGCGTGGTCGCAACGCTCACGCGCTCCATCACGCGTGAGCACATGCAGGGCTCCACGGTAACCCTCGAGGTCTCCGGCCTCATGGGCGGCCACTCCGGCTCCGACATTCATCTGGAGCGCGGCAACGGCGACCTCATCCTCGCCCGCATCGTCGAGAAACTCATGCGTACCGGCGAGCCGCATCTCGTGAGCCTCTCCGGCGGCACTAAGGACAACGCCATCAACCGCGAGGCCACCGCGGTCGTTGCCTATGTTGATGCCGAGAGCGCGCAGCAGGCCGTCGAGGTCGCGAGCGCCCTCATCGCCGACATCAAGGCCGAGCTCGAGGTCTTCGACCCCGGCTTCACCTGCACCGTTACCGTTGCGGACGGTGTCGAGGTCGACGCGATGAGCGACGCCGACGCGCGCGCCTTCATCGGCGCCCTGCGCATCGCCCCGAACGGCGTCATGCGCCGCAACGTCGCCGCCGACGGCGCGGTGGAGGTGTCTTCCAACATCGGTGTGGTCATCACCGAGGACGCCAAGGTCACCTTCCTGCTCTCGCCGCGCTCGTCCATCGCATCGCTCCAGGAAGACGTCAAGGACCGCATCCAGACGCTCGCCGACGCCTTCGGCTTCGATGCGCGCTTTGAGAACGAGTACCCAGGCTGGAGCTACACGCCCCATTCGCACGTGCGCGACGTCTTCCAGGAGGCCTATCGCGAGCTCTTCGGCACCGAGCTCAAGATCGAGTCGATCCACGCCGGCCTGGAGTGCGGCCTCTTCGCCGAGGCGCTGCCCGGCCTCGATGCGATTGCTGTGGGCCCGACCCTCTCCGACGTGCACACGCCGGACGAGAGCATGGAGCTCGCCTCTTCTGAGCGCTTCTACGAGCTGCTCGTCGACGTGCTTGCCCGCCTCGCGAAGTAGCTGATGCGCGAATAGCGCTGCCCGCCCGGCATGGCGAGGCCGATTCGTAAGACGCCGCCCCGGCACCCTGTGTGCCGAGGCGGCGTTTGCATGCTCTGGGGCGGCGCTGCCGCAGGCACACTCTTACTTGCGGCGATTGATGAGCGCGATGCCCGCCGCGCATGCCGCAATGCCTGCGATTCCGAGCACGGCAGCGAATGCGGGCCCGTTGGGGTCGCCTGTGCCAGCGAGGGCCTTGGATGAGTTCGAGGCGCCCTGGCTGGCGTTCGCGGAGTCTTTGCCGCCCGCGCTCGTTCCAGCAGACGGGGAGCCGCTACCCGAGTTGCCCCCGGTTCCCTGATCGGGGTCGGCGGGAGTAGAGGGGTCGCTCGGATCTTCCGGATCGGGTTTCCCGGGCTCCTCCGGGTCCGGATCTTCCGTGCCGGGCTCGCCTGGTTCGGGCTCCTGCCGCTCTTCTTCGAAACGATACGACCCATTGTTGCCGAGTGCGGCGGAGAGCACGAGTCTTCCATCCGTCTGCAATCCGGTAAGCGATTGGCTGTACGATGCGGTGCCGGTTGCGTTGGTCGCCTTCGCCGTTGTAGCGACGGCCGAGCTGCTCGAGCTCGCCGGCGTTCCCTTGGCAAGCTCATAGCGCCCGTCGTCCCCTACGTGCCAAGAGGGGTGCTCCTCTTCGGCAACCTGATAGGGGCGGACCGCGTCGAACGCTTCCGCCGCCGCGGTTCCATCGCTGCCGGAAAAGTTGGCGCGATAGACGGTGGTCATGTAGTAGAGCGTTTCGCCCGCCCGCGGCGCGCGCGTGAGCGGCACAAGGTCGCTCGGTGCGGGGAGGCTGCCGGCGGGCAGTTGCACTCCCGGCGCGATCGTATAGAGCGGCTGGTTCTGTGCGAGCACGTAGGCGCTGTTGTCGCTGGCTGCTGTGCCGGTAACAACGGTCTTTGCCTGCGCGCCGTCGCCAGAGCCCTCCACCGAAAGCGCGGTTACGGCGAGGTTGCCCGCAGCGTCTTCGTATCCAGCTGCCCCAAGCTCCGCTTCGATTTCGTCCCGCGTCGCCTCCCCGCTGCGCGCGCGTTCGATTGCTTCGCGCACCTCAGGGCGCGGGGCTACCTCGAAGACCAGGCGCAATGGGCTTAAGGCATCCGCGCCGTCGATCGACATGGTTGCTCCGCCGTCGGCATGGAGCGTGATATCGGTGCGCAGCGCCGGTACGGCGTCTGCGGGAATCGAGAGATAAACGGTTTGGCCATGCGAAACGAGATCGGTCTCGACGGCGATGTAGAAGTCGTAGAGCGCGACGTCGCCGCCCGTGTAGAAGTTGGGCAGGTTGCCGATGTAGAGATAGGTCTCGCATATGGCGGTTGCTCCCGCCGCACGGGCGCGATCGATGCGCTCCTGGGTCTGGGCGTCGGCAGAGCCCGTGGCGATGGCGTCGATTTCGCGCTGCGTGGCGAAGCGATAGGGGAGGCCGTTGTCGCCCGCGACCATGTGGTGGTCGGCGTCGATGTACCAAGAAACCCGGTTCGAGAACGCTCCGCTTGCTGCATCGTAGGAAACCTGGCCGTCCGCCATGGCCTCGTAGAATAGGTTGTACGCGTCGTAGCCCAGGTGGTAGCGCTGGTTGATGCTGTTGATCAGATAGTCGAACTCATGGGTTGCGCCGGTAAGATCGCTTGGGTCCTGCAGGCTTATCTGGATGGCCTGCGCGGCGAGCGAGCCGGTGAGCAGGGTATCTCCATATTGCACGCCCGCTATCGACGCGACCTCCATGCCCGCGCCCACCGCGCTGTGCGCCTCGATGCGATTGCTTCCTGCAAGCGCGTCGTCGGCATCGACGGGAGAGGTGTAGCGAACGTCGAACACCTCGTCGAGTGCAGATGCGAACGCCCAGTTTACGGCTGATGCGCTGCGTGAAGAGTAATAGCGGTGCACGCTGCTCAAGGTCACGGGGTCGCCCTCATCGAGGAGGCCCTCAATTACCGGTAGCTCGACGGGCTCTGCCACGATGCCCGACCCGCTCGATCCGTAGAGCTCGAGCGTCACGGCGGAATCACCCTGCCCGGCCGCCTGGGCGTAGGCGCGGGCGGCTTGCGCGAGGTTCTCCTTCAGATTGACGGAGCGTCCGCCTACCGTAGCCGTGAGATCGCGCTCGGCCTGGCCATCTGCCGTGTCGAGCAGGTATGCGACGGCATCAGTGGTGTCGATGCCGGTCGTATAGACGGTGAGCCGGTCCCCGCCCTGCGCATAGGCATCGTCCACGCGCTGCTGCACCGAGCGCATGGTGAGCATGGTGGCGAGCATGCTGTCTGTCCCATAGCCGGTTTCGCGCGTGCCGGGAAGCGGCCCTAGGAAGCCGGTCGTTTCTCCTGTGTAAGCCGGCGGATGTTCAATGTTGGTGCTTGCCATGGGCGGGTTCTCCGCACCCATGATGATGAGCTCGGGAGAGCGGTCTTGGGCGCCCGCCGCGCCTGCCTCGGAAAGCATATCGCCGGCGAGGTAGATGCCGCGCTGGAGATACGATCCGCCGGTAAGGCGAGCGCTTGCGGTGGTGCCTGCGCCGTCTACCATGCTGGCCGTTACGTTGATGGTGCGCGACGAGGCGTCGTAGCTCAGATAGGTGCCGTCGTGTGCGGGCCGGTAGGTGGCAAGCGGCATGAGGGCGGTCACCTCGGATGAATAGCCGACGACTGCGACGCGCGTGGGATTTGCATTGGAATCGCCGTTTTCTGCCATGAGGCGCCCGATGGCACTGTTCAAAGCCGAGACCACGTAGTCGGCATAAGGGCGCTCCGCATAGGTCATGCTGCCGAGCACGCTGTTCAGGCTCACCACGAATATGACGTCATGGCCGCCGCCGTCCTGCTCGTGGACGGACGCGGTCTGCGCTATGGCCGAGATGCCCACGAGAAAGTCGTTTTCGGGGTCCTTGAAGGAGCTCGCTGCCACGCCCGCGGCCTCCGCAGACGCTGCATCGGAATAAACCGAGGCGTCGACCCAGATGCGCCCGGCATGTTCTGTGCTGTAGGTGCCATCTTGTTCCCCCGCACCGAGAAAGTCTTTCCATGTGGAGGCGGTGTCGGGGTCGGCGAGCTTGGTCGTGCCCGTTATCGCGGCATCGCTCTCATTTTGAGAGTTATTGGGGGATGAGGTGCCGTTTTGGGTGGCGCTTGATGGGTTGGGGCGCGCCGACGCAGGGGCGCCGGCAACGAAAAAGAGCGTGGCGGCCATGCCGAGGGCAAAGACGATGCGGGCAAGGTGACGGATAGAGCGGGCCATGGGACCTCGATTCTAGGCGGCGCGAAAGAACGGGGCGAGCCCGTCGACGGTCCGTCGCCCGACGTAGTTGCTCTTCGCTTACCCGTTCCGCCTGCTCATATGCCGGGGTTTATGTCGCCGGGGCTCGGTTAAGTAAATCGCAAGAAGTGTGCGGGCCCCGGTGCGTAAATGGGTCAAAATGGGACGGGTTCGTTTTGACTGCCTCGGTGGGCGCGTCGTGCTCTGGCTGGCTGCGTCGACCGTCTTGCATGCCGAATTACGCAGCAAGAGCTTGATTTGAGCCTCTTATTGCGTAATTCGGCATGTAAGATGGCGCCACGTTTGTTGAGGAGCTGCGCGCAAGCCGCATGTGAGCACCGCGCGCCCTGTTCGTCGCGATTACGAGTCAAAACAGCCCCGTCCCATTTTGGCGCGTCCCACTTTGGCACACTTTGATGCCATGGACGGAATGAGTCAAAACAGACACGTCCCATTTTGACCCATTTTGACCACTTTGAGGCGGCCTGTGTTTACGCTGAGAACCCCCTCGCGTATGTCCACACGGGCGGGTAGACTGGTGTCAGCCAAGTTCCAGAGAGGATGCTCCATGTCTGATACCGCTCAAGCGCCCCAGAGCCCGGATCGTCGCACGTTCGCCGTCGTTGACGGCAACTCGCTCATGCACCGCGCGTTTCATGCCGTGCCCCCAACCATGAACGCGCCGGATGGCCGTCCTACGAATGCTATCTTCGGGTTTCTCAACATGTTCCTGAAGATGATTGATGCCTTCCGTCCCGATGGCGTGGCGGTTGCCTTTGATAAGGGCAAGCCGCGCGTGCGCATGGAAATGCTTCCGCAATACAAGGCGCAGCGTCCGCCCATGGACCCCGATCTGCGTACGCAGTTCCCCATGATCAAGGAGCTGCTGCAAAAGATCGAGGTGCCCATCCTCGAGGCCGAGGGATGGGAGGGCGACGACATCCTCGGTACGCTCGCGCGCGCGGGCGAAGCCGCCGGTTGCGACATGCTCCTCATCACCGGAGATCGCGATATGTACCAGCTCACCACCGGACACGTGAAGGTCGTGGGCACCAAGAAGGGCCTTTCGGACGTCCAGATCATGACGCCCGAGACGGTCGAGGACCTCTACCATGGCATCACCCCCGAGCTCGTGCCCGATTTCTACGGCCTCAAGGGCGACACCTCTGACAACATTCCGGGCGTGCCGGGTATCGGCCCAAAGAAGGCGAGCGCCCTTATCGCGCAGTACGGCAGCCTTGACGAGGTCATCGCCCATGCGGATGAGGTCAAGGGCAAGATGGGCGAGAACCTGCGTGCGCATATCGACGACGCCCTGCTCTCGCGCAAGGTGGCGACCATCCAGACGAACGCACCGGTCGAGCTCGACTTCGAACACACGGCGTTTCCCGCCTACGATGCCCAGATGCTGGCCGAGGCGCTTGGAGCGCTGGGCATCATGTCGATCCAGAACCGCTTCTTGGCACTGCTCGGCGAGGGCGGCGCTGCCGGTGCGGCTCCATCTGCGTTCGAGCTGCCATCGCCGATCGTGGTGAACAGCGATGCGGCAGAGAGCCTCGAGGCTGCGCTCGCGGAGCTCTCGCGCGCCGTTGAGGCGGGCGAGTGGGTTGCCGCCACGGTGGACGATGACAAGGAGGCCGACGCGCTCTTCGGGCTTACGAGAACGCTGTGGGTCGCGGCGGGCGGGAAGCTGCTCGCATTCGAGGAGCCTTCCGGCGCGAGCCTGTCGCCCCATTCCGCGAGCCTGCTCGCCGCTGCCGGCATCGATGGCGCGAACGGCCTCATCGCGGGCGTCTTGCAGTACCTGTTCGAGACGGGCCTCGTCGCCTCGCCGGATATCAAGGCGCTGCTTCATGAGCTTTCGCCCATCGATTCGAGCGAGCCCGAGCTCATGGACCCGCTCGCGGTGGATCCGAAGCGCATTTTCGATACCGTGGTCGCGGCTTATCTGCTCGACTCGGTGCGCTCCGATTTTGGCGATGCCTATATCGCGGACACCTATGTGGGAAAGGCCCTGCCTGCCGCGCAAGGCGAGGAGGGCGCCGCCGACGACGCGCCCGTTGCGGCGGCTCGGTCGGTCGCCGTGGCGCTCGCCGCGGTGCAGCCGCTCGCGAAGGCGCTCGAGGAGCAGGATGCCGCCGACATCTTCCAAGAGATCGAGATGCCGCTCGTGCCTGTGCTCGCCTCGATGGAGCGCACGGGCATGTATGTGGATCCCGACCGCTTGCATGCCCTTGCGGAGGGGCTCGGCGGCCAGATCGACGAACTTGCCGGCCGCATCCGCAAGATGGCGGGCGACGAGACCTTCAACATCGCGAGCCCCATGCAGCTCAGCCACATCCTTTTCGATGTGATGGGCCTGCCTACCAAGGGCCTTAAGAAGACGCACCGCGGGTACTATTCCACGAATGCGCGCGTGCTCGAGGAGCTTGCGCGCGATAACGAGTTCGTGCGCCTCGTTCTCGAGTATCGCGAGAAGACCAAGATCAAGTCGACCTATCTCGACACGCTGGGGGCGCTGCGCCGTTTCGACGGGCGCGTTCATACCACCTATAACCAGACCATTACCGCTACGGGCCGCCTTTCGAGCTCGAACCCCAATCTGCAGAACATCCCCACGCGCTCAGAGCTGGGGCATACGGTCAAGACGGCGTTCTCGGTGGCGCCGGGGTGCGTGTTCCTTGCGGTGGACTACTCCCAGATCGAGCTTCGACTGCTCGCGCACCTTTCGGCCGATGAGCACCTGGTGGCAGCGTTCAACGAGGGCGAGGACTTCCATGCCGAGACGGCGGCGCGCGTGTTTGGCGTGCCGGTTGATGAGGTCACGCCGCAGCTGCGGAGCCGTGCCAAGGCGGTGAACTTCGGTATCGTTTACGGCCAGCAGGCTTATGGGCTCTCGCAGTCGCTCGATATCCCCATGGCCGAGGCGCGCGAGATGATCGACCGCTACTTTGAGGCGTATCCCGGCGTCCGGACGTACCTCGACCGTACGGTGGCCGAGGCCAAGCGCACGGGCTATGCCGAGACCATGTACGGACGCCGCCGCCCCATACCGGAGCTTAAGATGCGCAATCCAGCCCAGCGAAGTTTTGGCGAGCGCACTGCTATGAACCATCCCATGCAGGGCACGGCGGCGGACATCATCAAGATCGCCATGGCGCGCGTGGCGCGGCGCATGCGCGACGAGGGGTTCCGCGCCCGCATGATCTTGCAGGTGCACGACGAACTTGATTTTGAGTGCCCGGAAGACGAGGTGGAGGCGCTTACCGCGCTCGTGCGGGAGGTCATGGAGGGTGTCGTGGAGCTTCGCGTGCCCCTCATCGCCGATGCATCGAGTGGCACCACCTGGGCCGACGCGAAGTAGTATGGGGCGAGGCGGGTGTAGCCCCGCTTGCGTGAGCAGGGCATTTGCGCGGCCCGCGCTTCATCGATGGTTTGCTCGATCGCCGCGTGCATGCCGTCAAGACGCCCCGGGACATCTTGACGGCGCGATTGGTATACAGGATGTTCCATGCGAGCGGGCTGGATGCTGCACGTCGGGGCTGGCTGGTCGCCGGCGTGCAGACACGGCGTAAGCCATGCTGAAAAAGACGCTGCGCTGTCCGGCTCGAACGCGATTGCAGCTTTTGGGCACTACTTCGCATGGGGTCCGGGTAGACACGCGATAGTCCGGAAGGCACCAGCGGTCTGAGCTGCGCTTTCTATCGCCGGGCGTTCAGCCTTACCCGCCGTTCTCTCCCGCAAGTGTCCAAAAGCTGCATTCTCGCTCGTGCGGATGTCGGCAGTGACCGTAGCCTAGCAGCCCTTTGCGGCGAGAATCGCCTCGATGAGCGCGGCGACGCCGCGATCGTTGTTGCTCGGTATGAGGTAGCGGGCGTGGTCGTGCATGTGCTCGGCAGCATTGGCGACAACGAAGCTATGGCCGGCCGCCTCGAGCATCTCGATGTCGTTGTAGGTATCGCCCACAGCGGCTGCATCGGCGATGTCGATGCCGAGCCGACCGCATAGATGGCGCAGCCCCGCGCCCTTGTTGACGCCCTTGTTCATGAAGTCGATCCACTCTGCACCGGCGCAGGTGACATCAAGGCGCTCACCGAAGGCGGGGGCAAAGGTCTGTTCGTAAACGGAGCGGCTGTTGCCATCGGGGAGGTAGATGGTGAACTTGTTTGCCTCAACGTTGATGTCGTCGAGTGAGTCGACGTAATTAATGGTCTTGTAGTATTCACTCAGCGACCCATGGTAGGCATGACCGCTTGCCGTTACGTAAGCTTCGTCAAACGCGCAGAGCACCGGCACGCCTGAGCCATCGGCTATCGTCACGGCGGCAATCTCGTGGTACAAGGTCGGCTCAATAAGCTCTTTATGGACGATCTCGTCGCGATAGATGATTGAGGCCCCGTTGTCTGCGCAGAATGCCATATCGTGACGGTGCTCGGGGAACATGAGCTGAAGCGTGGGGCCGGGGCGGCCGCTGGCGGGGCAGAAGAGCACCCCGGCATTCCGCAGGCGCTCGATGAGCTCGGGCATGTTCTCGGGCTGGGTTTTGTCGTCTGCGAGCAGCGTGCTGTCCATGTCGCAGGCGATGAGCCTGATGGAGCCCAGCTCGGGGTCCTGGGTAAAGTCGATAAGCGGGGAAGGCATGCCGTTCCTTTCGTATGCGGTGTTCCTGCTGCCGGGTATGGTGTCCGCGGCAAGCTGGCCGCACCGGATAGTACCATGTTTTGATTGAGGCGATTTGGGCAAGTCGGCCTGAAGCTTAGCCATTGTGGTGGAATTGGGTATGCCGGCCTAGCTTGCGCTCACCGCTCCGGTGAATTTCGATCGGCGCCAGCCCCGCTCAACCAGGGTCTGCCACAGGGCGAAACAAACGAGAAACATTGCGATTCTCGCTTGCCCGCGCGCAGATTTAGCGTAAGATACCACCCAACGCGAGCGGGCTACCGTTCGCGGATTAATGATTGCGTTTGCATACGGCGAAGGGTTCAAACGGTGCATACCGAGACGGCGACATACGAGGGCATGGCGGCTTCCGCCATTCTGCTCGGCCAGACTGCCGCCGATGCGCAGAACCGACGCCAGCGCGCAATTTCCCGACGACGATAATCGGTCGTCTCTGTTCGCGCGGCTTTCGCGCATCCCCAGAGTCCCGATAAGGTTGTCGTCGTTTCCTCCGGGTGATGTCGTTCATGCCGCGCCCCTGCGCTCATTGCTGTAGACGCACCCTTCCAGAAACAAGTACATACCGCCACCCGTCTCTTTGTCGACGCATACCTAAGGTGAGACAGGTAGCACCTCATCGGGCTCGTCCGCATCGTATTCCACATACCAAGGAAGGACGCACCCATCATGGGCAAGGAAAAGGTCGTACTCGCATATTCCGGTGGCTTGGATACCTCGGTCTGCATCAAGTGGCTGCAGGAGGAGAAGGGCCTCGATGTCATCTGCGTGCTCGGCAACGTGGGGCAGGAGCTCCATGGGCTCGAGTACAAGAAGCAGAAGGCGCTCGATCTCGGCGTCATCGATTGCCATGTGCTCGAGCTCAAAGACGAGTTCGCCGACGAGTACCTCACCAAGGCGATCGCGGCGAACTCCATGTACGAGAACAAATACCCGCTGCTTTCGGCGCTCTCCCGGCCGCTGCTCGCTTCAAAGCTCGTCGACATCGCGCACCAGTACGATGCCAAGTACGTGGCGCATGGCTGCACGGGCAAGGGTAACGACCAGGTGCGCTTCGAGGCATCGATCCTCACGCTCGATCCCGATCTTGAGGTTATCGCGCCGGTGCGCGAGTGGGATCTCAAGAGCCGTCCCGATGAGGTCGCCTATGCGCACGAGCACGGCGTTCCGGTGCCCGAGGGCGCAAACGACAATCCCTACTCCATTGATGACAACCTGTGGGGTCGCGCAATCGAATGTGGCGTGCTCGAGGATCCCTGGAACGAGCCTCCGCACGACGTGTGGGTCATGACGAAGGACCCGGAGGAGACGCCCGATACGCCGACCTACGTTGACGTTGACTTCGAGAAGGGCGTGCCCGTGGCGCTCGATGGAGAGAAGATGCCGCTCGCTGCGCTCGTCGAGAAGCTCAACCAGGTTGCCGGTGACAACGGCTATGGCCGGCTTGACCTTATGGAGAACCGCATGGTGGGCTTGAAGAGCCGCGAGTGCTACGAGGTGCCCGCCGCGCTTACCCTCATCACGGCGCACAAGGCCCTCGAGGACCTCACGCTTGAGCGCGACGTGCTTCACCAGAAGCTGTATCTCGAGCAGACCTGGGCCACCTGCGTGTACAACGGCCAGTGGTTCAGCCCGCTCAAGAAGGCGCTCGACGCCTTTATGGCCGAGACCCAGAAGTTCGTGACGGGCACGGTGCGGCTCAAGTTCTTCAAGGGGCATTGCACGGTCATGGGCCGCAAGAGCCCGTGCTCGCTCTACGATTACGGCCTGGCCACCTACGATCGCGACACGACGTTCGACGAGAAGGCCGCTGTGGGCTTCATCGAGATCGAAACGCTCTCTCTCAAGACCTGGGCGAAGATGCAGGGTCCCACCTCCCTTGCCGCCCAGAACCTTTCCTAGCCTGAGGGCTCGAACGGGCAGCCCGTATCGCGACTCTACGCGGGCTGCCCGAACGGCAAGCTTCGGTTCCGTCCGACCTGCTGTCCTTTGTTGCCGCCGTGTTCCGCGCGCCGGCTTGGACGGTCTTCGTCGCCATCATGCTTGGCGCGCCGGTTCGGGCGGTTCACCTTGATGATGATTCCAAGTGTTACCGGGAGAACTACCATGTACGGTGTGATGATTGATACGAAGAAGGCGCACGAGGTTCCCGCCTCGCTGCTCGCATGGACCGGGCGGGCGCATAAGGGGCCGAGAGCCCTTGTCGCCGGGCTCTGCGAGGGTAGCGAAGAGCCCGCGCTTTCGCTTGGCGCGAGCTATTCGCTCAAGGCGTGGACACAGGAGCTCGGCCCGCATGCGCTCGTAGCGCAGCTGGCCTGCTAGTAGATTCGGAGGTTGGCACATGGCGCTGTGGAGCGGCCGATTCGAGGAGGCTGCCGCCCCGGTGACGCAGGAATTCGGTGCGTCGCTGCCGGTAGATAAGGCGTTGTATAAGCAGGATATCGCCGGTTCGATTGCGCACGCGACGATGCTCGCGGCGCAGGGCATCATCGGCCAAGAAGACGCCGATGCCATCTGCGAAGGGCTTAAGGCCATTGAGGCGGATATCGATGCGGGTGCGTTCGTCTTTGATATCGCCGACGAGGACATTCACATGGCGATCGAAAGCGAGCTCACGCGACGCATCGGTGCGGCGGGCGGGCGGCTGCACACCGGTCGGTCTCGAAACGACCAGGTTGCCACCGACACGCGTCTCGCTGCGAAGGCGCTCGCCAAGGACCTCATGGAGGCGAATCTGAGGCTCCGCGCGGCGCTGCTCGATGCCGCTGAGGAGGCGGGCGACACGGTGCTGCCGGGCATGACGCACCTGCAGCACGCGCAGCCGGTGCTCCTCTCGCATCATCTGCTCGCCTATGTATGGATGCTCGGCCGCGACTTCACCAGGCTCTCCGCCGCCTTCGATGCCGCGGACCTTTTGCCCCTGGGCGCCGCGGCGCTCGCCGGGACCACCTATCCGCTCGACCGGCGCATGACCGCGGGGCTTCTCGGCTTCGCCGGCGTGATCGAGAACTCGCTCGATGCCGTGTCCGATCGCGACTTTCTGCTCGACCTCGAGTACGCCTGCTCCGTGATGGCGGTGCACCTCTCGCGGCTCTCCGAGGAAATCGTGCTCTGGAGCAGCCAGGAGTTCGGCTTCATCACGCTCTCGGATGCGTATTCAACCGGCTCCTCGATCATGCCGCAGAAGAAGAACCCGGATTTTGCCGAGCTCGTTCGCGGCAAGACGGGCCGCGTGGTGGGCGACCTCGTGCAGCTCTTGATGACGTGCAAGGGACTTCCCCTTGCGTACAACAAGGACATGCAGGAAGACAAAGAGGGGGCGCTCGATGCGGCGAAGACCCTTGCCCAGTGCCTTGCCGTCATGACCGGTATGGTGAGCACCTGGACCGTGAATGCGGACCGCATGCGCTCCGTGATGCACCGAGGGCACCTGGCTGCGACCGATGTTGCCGATTACCTCGCGAAGCACGGGATGCCGTTCCGCGAGGCGCATGCGGTGGTGGGCCACCTGGTGCTTGAGGCCGAAAAACAGGGGTGCGACATCTCCGAGCTTCCCTTTGAGACGTTCAAGGGGGCGAGCGATCTCTTCGGGCGCGACATCACGAAAGCGCTCGATCTCGACGCCATCGTGGCTGCCCGCACGACCGAGGGTGGGACGGCTCCCGTTGCGGTTGCCGAGCAGCTGCGGCGCGCCCGTGCCCGCTACCTTGTGGATGAGAACGCCGTCAAGCTGCTTTCTCCTGTCATCCCCATGGGTGCGCCTGCGACATGCTCGCTCTGACCCGCGCCTTTCCCTAAGCTTTCCAACTAGCCGAGCGCCCCTCCGTCATTCTGGCGGAGGGGCGCTTCTCCTTGATTGCCCCGGTCCTCCGGTGCGCATATCGCCTTGCTGTGTTTGAAATGAACTTGCTATACCGTGTGTCAACCTATACTATATAACGCATAGTATCGGTTGAAGGGAGGTATAGATGGACGCTCAGCTCAAGCGCGGTTTCTTGGAAACGTGCGTGCTCGCTACGCTGGAACGGCGCGAGTCCTATGGCTACCAGATCGTCAAAGATGTTCCACCGCTGCTCGGCCTTACCGAGTCAACGCTGTATCCCCTGCTCAAGCGGCTGGAGTCCGCCGGATGCATTACCGTGCGCTCCGCCGAGCACAATGGCCGCCTTCGCAAGTACTACCGCGTCACGCCCGCGGGCGCGGAGCGCATCGAGGAGTTTCTTGCCGAGAAATCGGACGTGATGTCCATCTACCGCTACATCGAGTTCGCCCATGGCGCCGCGGTGCCGGGCGAGGCATGCGACCAAGGAGAACGCAATGACTAAGGCAGAGTATCTGAGCCGTCTGGAAAGCCTGCTGTCCTGCTTGCCCGAGGGCCAGCGGGCGGAGTCTCTCGCGTTTTACGAGGAGATGATCCTCGATCGCATGGAGGAGGGGCTGGGTGAGGAGGAGGCGGTCTCGACGCTCGATGCGCCGGGCGTGGTCGCCGAAGCCATCCTCGACGACCTACCCGCTGTTCCGCGCGTGGTCGCAAAGACACGTCGCAAGAGCCGCGTGCTGCTGTGGGTGCTCGTCATCTTGGGCTTTCCCGTTTGGGGAGCGCTCTTGGCGGCGCTCGCGATTACCGTGCTCTCTTTTTATGCAACGGTATGGATCTTCGTCGCCGTGGTCTGGGGCCTTGCGGTCTTGCTCGTGCTGGGATGCCCTCTCTTTTTGCTGTTCGCTGTCTGCGGTTTGATCGTGGGAAATGCGCCCTACACACTGGTGGAATTCGGCGCTGCCTTGGTGGCGCTGGGGCTCGGGTTGCTGCTGGTGCGTCTTGCGTTTGAGCTCACCCGCGGCGTGGCGCTGCTTTCGGCCGCGGTCGTGCGGCGCGCCGTGTCTCCCTTCGTGAAGTGGCGCGATAGCGATGCAGACCGCGGGGGCCACGGCGGTTCGCACCACGACGGCGGGGCAGAAGCGCGCGGGGGCGACCATAGGCCCATTCCGCCTGATGAGTTTACGCGCCCGCTCGAGGCCGTTGCGCGCGGCTAAGCGGCCGGTGCGCCCGGCCAGGTTCCCGGCCTCAGGCTTCTCGCTCCTAGCAACAGATACCGTATTGGAAAGGATGCACATATGAAATCGGCATTGAATACCATGTGCTTCGTTGCGCTCGTGCTGGCGGTGCTCGGATTGGGCATGATTGGCGCTGGCTTCGTATGGTCGGGGTTTGACGCAGACGTGTTTTCCACCGGAATCGACCATGAGCGCGGCGTCATCGTGCTCGGCGGCGACGAGGTTGATCCCGATATCGACCTGCCCCTGCTCTCCCGCCTCGAGGAGTGGGGCACCTTCTGGGTTGGTTCCATCGATGATGTCGCTGCAGAGGGCGGTGTCCTCGGCCAAAGTCACTGAGCGTGGCAGGGCTCTTCTCGCAGGATGGACTTACTACTGATAAGCATGGCGGCCTCTTGCCGCGGGGTGGGTCTACTGCTGAGAGCTCACGTAGCTTTCATCGACGGTGATTTTCGCGATAGTGCGCGGGTAATGCTCCTGCACGAGGCGAGCAACGCGTTCACGCAGCTCGTCGGCCGAAAGCGCCGACCCTGCCGGGCGCACGCAGTCGAAAATGACGTTCGTATGCGTGGGGCCGGGCGCGCAGCGCAGGTCGTGAACGGTGATGCGCGGATCGATTTCTTCGACCGCATGCGAAATCCAATGGCGCATGTCGCGCACCTCGGGATCGTCGGTCACGATGGGGTCGTAGTGGAGGGTCACGATCAGGCCGTCCTCCTTCTTGAAATCCTGCTCGATGTTGTCGATGAGGTCGTGGCTTTCGAGCGGATCGGCTTCCGCAGCCATCTCGACATGGGCGCTCGCGAACTGCCGGCCGGGGCCATAGTCGTGGACCATGAGGTCGTGGGTTCCGAGCACGCCGGGGTAGGAGAGGATCTTGTCGTGGATGTGCTCGACGAGCTCGGGGCTGGGGGCCTGGCCAAGAAGCGGGCTCACCGTGTCTCGCAGCAGCCCCACGCCGCTCCAGCAGATGAACGCGCCCACGGCGAGACCCGCCCATCCGTCAAGGTCTACGCCCGTCGCCCGCGAGATGCAGGCGCAGGCGAGTACCGCCGCCGTGCTGATGACGTCGTTGCGGGAATCGACGGCCGTGGCTTCGAGCGTGTCAGAATTAATACGGCGTCCGATGGTGCGATTGAAGGCGGCCATCCAGAGCTTGACCGCAATCGAGAGCACGAGCACGGCCACGAGCGCTCCGGAGAATTCGGTAGGGCTCGGCGCGATGATCTTCTGCACGGAGCTCCAGGCAAGGTTGATCCCGATGGCGAGCACGAGCGCGGCGACCACGAGCCCGGCGAGGTATTCGTAGCGGCCGTGGCCGTATGGGTGCTCAGGGTCGGCGGGCCGGCTCGCGAGCTTGAATCCGAGGAGGCTCACGATGTTCGATGCGGCATCCGAGAGGTTGTTCACGGCATCCGCCACGATGGAGACAGAGCCCGAAACGAGTCCGATGGCGCCTTTTCCCAGACAGAGCATGACGTTGCAGATAATGCCCACGATGCCGGCGAACTGCCCATAGCGCATGCGCACGGCAGGATCGTCCGTCTGCTCGCTCATGCGCACGAAGTGGCGTACCAGCCATTCGGTCATGGTCAACTCCTCGTCGTTTTGCCGGATGCGTCCGGCGGCGGTTCATGCAAATCGCTCATCACTCTAGCACGTTGGGGGCGTTGCGGGTGGGGTGGGATCGTTTGGGCGATGCG
>NZ_CEWCAA010000037.1:0-21439 GCF_982429025.1 Enorma sp. | reverse complement strand
CCACCCCGCAATGAGACAGTTGTGCCGGGTCAAACTGTCTCACTTCATTTTCGGGCAGGAAATCGTAGAAAATTATTTTTGTACCCCCTCTTTTCTTCGATTTTCTGCCCGAAGCTCGATATAGCAGCGGCGAACGTTAAAAACGGGGCAAGGGGGACGCTACGTGGGCACGCGGACGGTAAAGGTGGTGACGCCGCGCTCGCTCGAGGCATCGATGGCACCGCCATGGCCCTCGATAATCGCGCGTGCGATGGCCAGCCCGAGCCCAGCGCCCTTGCCGCTCCGCGCCCCATCTTCGCGGTAGAACTTATCGAAGATGCGGTCGAGATGCGCTGCCGAGATTTCCTTGCCGGTATCCTCGACCGTGAGCACGAGCCGCGCTCCCTCCACGGCGGCATCGCCCGCCGCGCTGCCCCTGCCCGCCGCGCCGGACCCACCGGCAGCAATAACATCGCCTGCCGCACCGCCCTCGCTTGCAGCGGTGGCATCGCCCGCGGCCTCATCCACACGCGCGCGGCACACGACCGCCGTGCCCGCTTCGGCGTAGGCGATCCCGTTCTTGAGGAGGTTCCCCATCACGCGCGCCATCTTCTCAGGGTCGATGAACGCGCTCAGGCCCTCCGGGACCTCCACCTCGATACGAACGCCGCGCTCCATTGCCGCTGGATAGAGTTCGTCCGCCACCTGCTCCACCAAAAGCGCCACATCTGTGGTTTCGCGCTCGATGGGAATGGCGCCCAAGTTGTAGCGGGTAATCTCGAAGAACTCGTCCATCATGCCGTCGAGGCGCTGCGCCTTCTCGAGCGCCGAGCGCGCGTAGCGCTCGCGACGAGCCGCCGGCAGCCCAGGCTCCTCGGCAAGCAACGCCAGGTAGCCTACGACCGAGGTCAAGGGCGTCTTGATGTCATGAGCAAGATACGCCACGAGCTCGTTTTTGCGGGCCTCGGCATAGGTTGCCGCACGCGCTTGCGCCTGCTCGCGCTCGGCAAGGCGCGCGAACGCAGCGCGGGCGCCATCGAATCCGCCCGGAAGCTCCGGCTTCCCGCCCGCAGCCGCCTGCTCGAGCGCCGCCATGAGCGCATCGACCCCGTGCGTCGAGCGCGCGGCGCACCAGAGCCCCACCGCTGCGAGGCCTATCGCGTAGGCCGACCAGAGCACCGGCCCCTTGATGATGCCCGTCACGAACCGGTAGTCCGCCAGATCGCGGAACTGCGGGTTACCGTTGACCAGCGAGCCCTCCTGATAACCGAGCATGCGGTAGAGTTCGACAGAATCGGCCGGAACCTCAATCCACACCGAGGTCGCGTCGGCTATCCATCCCGCAAGGGTCGGCCACGCGAGCACGCGCGCCGCAGCAACGAGCAGCACGAACGCAAGCGTATAAGCGGCCATGCGCGCGAATGCGCCCGCCACGGCCCGCCTTCGGTACTCGATTCCCTGCATGGTTTTCATAAGGCCTCCTCACTGGCGCTGGGCCCGGCACACTGCCGGGTGGCGCGGCCCCTCTCCGCCTCTCGCCAGCGGCCGGCGCCCCTACGGCGCGATCTTATAGCCCACACCCCACACCGTCTCGATAAACACCTGGTCGGAGTCGATTTCGGCAAGCTTGGCGCGCAGATGCCGAATATGCACCATCACTGAGTTCGCACTCGCCGCAAGGTAGCACTCGCCCCACACAGCCTCGTAGAGGTCGCGCGTCGAAACGGGCCTACCGCCCGCCGCGAGCAAGAGCGCGAGCACGTCGAACTCCTTCGGCGTGAGCGCGAGATCCTCGCCATGAAGCCTCGCAACATGCCCCGCCCGGTCGACCTCGAGGCCGCGGCAGGCAAGCAGGGCCTCGCGCGCGCCAGTCGCATCCTCTGCCGCATACGACGCGCGGCGCAGGCACGACTTCACCCGCGCAATGAGCTCGCGCGGAAGGAACGGCTTGGTCACGTAGTCGTCCGCCCCGCTCATGAGGCCCACGACCTTATCGGACTCCTCGCCCTTGGCGGAAAGGAAGATCACCGGCACGCGTGAGCGCCCGCGCAGCCGGCAACAAAGCTCGAAGCCATCGATCCCCGGCATCATGACATCGAGAATGACCAGATCGATGCCGCCCCGGTCGAGGATGCCGAGTGCCTCGAGCGAGTTTGTGCAAGGCACCACGCGCATTCCCGCCGTGCCGAGGGTGTCGGCCACGAGCTCGACGATCATGGGGTCGTCGTCCACCACGAGTATGTTCTGCGAAACCTCCATGCCTCGATGGTATCAGCACGGGCACGCGGCGCGCGGGCCGACGCCGAGAGATAAGGTTTGCATAAGGTTTGATCGGGCAAAGGTAAGGATTCGCTATAGGAAGGACAAGGAGGCGAGCGCGTACGGTTGAGCACATCAGCCCACCCGTTTGACAGCCGTGGTTCATTTTGTACCCGTCCCAAAATGACCCACCAAAATGACCGGAATGGACCGCGGGCCAGAAAGGGTCTGACCATGACACGCATGCCACGCAGGCGCCTTTCCGCCCTTCTCGCCCTAGCGCTCCTCATCGGGGCCATTGCGCTGGCGGCGCACGGCATCGGCTCGCTCACCGGCGCGCCCGCAAGCACCATCGCTCCGCAAGCAACTACGGGCGAGCAGCCCTGGCACCTCTTCCTTGTCAACAGCACGCATCCCTTGCCCGAAGACTTCTCCATCCAGACGGCCGAGATGCCCGGCGGCGAGACCGTGGACGCGCGCATCGCCAATCCCCTCACCCAGATGCTCGATGCCTGCACCGCCGCCGGCTACCACCCCTTCGTAAGGTCGGGCTTTCGCACGCGCGAAACGCAGCAGGCGATTCTCGACAACCGCATCAAAGATTACGAAGCCGAGGGCCTATCGCCGGAACGCGCCCGCGACGCAGCGCTCGACTGGGTCGCGCTACCCGGCACGAGCGAACACGAGCTTGGCCTCGCCGTAGATATCAACGACGAGAACGGCGACACGGGCATGTACGACTGGCTCGCCGAGCATGCGCACGAATACGGCTTTATACAGCGCTACCCGCCGGAGAAGTCGTCGATCACCGGAATCTCGCACGAACCCTGGCACTACCGCTACGTGGGAGAGGAGGCCGCAACCGCCATCTACGAGGAGGGCATCACGCTCGAGGAATACCTAGCATGACACCCCTCCGAAAACGCGGCAGCGGCGCCAGGGGAGCCTGCCACACATGAGACAGTTGCACACATGAGACAGTTGTGCCGGGTCAATCTGTCTCACTTCATTTTCAGGCAGGAAATCGCAAAACATACAATTTAATACCTCCACTTTTCCATCCGAACGTCATGGTGAGAAACGACGACGTTCGGTGAGCGCCGTTCGGCACGCGCATGATGGGTACAATACGGGCATACCAAACGTTCGCCCGGCCCGCAGCCGGGCTCTACATGAAAGGATGTCCCATGGCTTCTTGCGAGCATGCAGCCGCCGCCGGCGGTCAGACTGCTCCCACGCAATTCGAGGAGAACAGCCTTTCCGAGGTGAAGCACGTCATCGCCGTGCTTTCGGGCAAGGGAGGCGTGGGCAAGTCGTTCGTAACCGGGGCGCTCGCCATCGAACTGAACCGCCGCGGACACACGGTCGGCATCCTCGACGCCGACATCACCGGCCCCTCCATCCCCAAGATGATGGGCATGAGCGGCAAGCGGGCGAGCGGCCTCGGCAAGCTCCTCCTTCCCGAGATATCCGCCACCGGCATCAAGGTCATGTCTTCGAACCTCCTGCTCGAGCGCGAGACCGATCCGGTGCTCTGGCGCGGGCCCGTCATCGCGGGTGCCATCCGCCAGTTCTGGAGCGATACCTCCTGGGGCCCGCTCGACTACCTCCTTGTTGACATGCCCCCGGGCACGGGCGATGTTGCGCTCACCGTGTTCCAATCGCTTCCGGTCGACGGCATCGTCGTAGTCACGAGCCCGCAGGACCTCGTCTCCATGATCGTCGCCAAAGCCGTGAACATGGCCGAGAAGATGCACGTGCCGATTCTCGGCATCATCGAGAACATGAGCTATATCACCTGCCCGGATTGCGGCCGTAAGATCGAGGTCTTCGGGCAGAGCAACCTCGACGAGGTGGCGGCGGGCTATGACCTCAAGGTCCTCGGCCGCCTTCCCATCGACCCCGCGCTCGCAGCCGCCTGCGACGACGGCACCATCGAATCCGCGCTGCCCATGGGGCTTCTTCCTGAGGCGCTCGCCGTTTGCGAGGCGGTCGAGGTGCGCGCGAACGCAGATGCCGAGCCCGCTGAGCCAGAGGCGTAACCGCAGACGAAGAACCGGCAGTGGAGCCGTGAGCGTCAAACGGCGCACGTGGCCCTGCCGGCATTCGACATCCATGGCAGGCGCCTTCGCCTCGCCCGTTCGCCGCATCGATGCGAAGTCGAGCGGCAAGGGCCCTCGCCCATTTCCCAACCATGACGACCAGGAGCAGCATGCCGCGTACCGAAGTTGAGCCATATGACGTCATCGTGATCGGCGGTGGGGCATCCGGCCTCGCCGCCGCCCTCTCCGCTGCCCGAGCGGGGGCGCGGACGGCTGTCGTGGAACGCGATGTGGCCTGCGGCCTCCCCATCCTCTCTACCGGCAACGGACGCTGCAACCTTTCGAACACTTTGCTGCATCCGGGCCATTATCGGCACCCCGAGGTGGCTCGCACCGTGATGGGCGCCACGCCCGAGGAAGACCTCGCCGCATGGTTCCATTCGATCGGCCTGGCAACCTGCCGCGAGGGAAACCTCCTCTTCCCTCTGAGCAAGCGCGCAGAATCGGTGCGCGATGCGCTCCTCGCCGCTTGCGAGCGCGAGGGCGTCGAGCTTATCTGCTGCTGCGAGCCCGTGCGCGCGACATGGAGGGAGAGCAGCGCAGTGCAGGAGCCCCGGGAAGCGGCGACGGCTGAACGCGGCGCATGGAAGCTCGACGTCCTCGCGCCCACGCGGCCGCTGCGCGCCCACCGAGCGCGCGATGCCAAGGCCGAGCTCCGTGCGCTCCGCAAGGCGCTCTCCGTTGCACCCAAGCGCTCCCACGCCCTGTTCGCGCGAACGGTCGTGCTTGCCCCCGGCGGCTCGAGCGAGGGCGTCTGCCAGCTCTTCGACCTGCCTCACCTTGAGGAATCCCCCGTGCTCTGCCCCGTTTCCTGCACGCCGCTCGACGACCGGGGACGTGCTGGCGCTGACCTCCTCGCGCGCCTCGACGGCCTCAGGGCCGAAGCCGAGCTTTCGCTCTTGCGTGACGGCGAGCTCGTTTGGCGGGAACGCGGCGAGGTGCTCTTCCGCTCGTACGGCCTTTCGGGCGTGGTTACCTTCAACCTTTCGCGCCGGGTCGAGACGGGCGACCGCATCGAGGTCGACCTGTTTCCCGATACGCCCGAACCGGCACTTGCCGACGCCTTCCGCATGCGAGAGCGCGTGGTCGGAGACATGGGCCCGCGCGCTTACCGCTGGTTCGACGGCATGCTCGCCCCCGCGCTCGGGAGAGCGGTCATCTTGCTGGGCACCGGCACCCGCGAAGGTTGCGCCCGCGCAGCCAAGCACCTGGGCTTTCGCGCTAACGGGCGCACCGAGACGGGCGTCGCCCAAGTTAAGCGCGGGGGGATCCCCTTCAGCGCGATCGACCTCTCCACGCTCTCGGTGACACACCCGAGCAACGCCGCAGCAGCCGGCACGCTCTTCGCCTGCGGAGAGGCCCTTGATATGGACGCGGATTGCGGAGGGTACAATCTAGCATGGGCTTGGATTTCTGGGACATGCGCCGGCAGGTCCGCTGCGCGTGCAACGAGACCATAGGCTGCCACGCCCTCGCCGTGCGGGCACCTCGCCTGCATACCGCCCCTACGAGCTTGCGACGAAATGAATGGAGGCGCTGAGTCCATGATCGAGATCTCTGACATTCGCGCGACCCTCGCGCAGGGGGCCGCCGAGCAGAGCTGCCTCGCCGTAGGCCTCATCGATGCTGTGCGCCTCTTCACCTGCCTCCCCCACTACTTTGCCCACATCGAACTCCGGCGCCGCTCCATCGACGCCAGGCGCAAATCTGACGTGCACATCGTGCTCACGGTGCGCATACGATTCGCCGAAGGAGTCGATGAGAACGCGATGCTCGCCCGCGTGCCCGAGCGCGACCGCCGCCGCGTTCGCATCGTCTCGCCGGATCCGAGCGTTTCCGTGCCGAGCATCTCGACCCTGCCCGGAGCGCGTCCCGTCGTCGTAGGCGCCGGCTGCGCCGGTCTCTTCGCCGCGCTCAGGCTCGCCGAGGCGGGCCTGGAGCCCCTCATCATCGAACGAGGCGACGATGCAACCAGGCGAACCCAGGCCATCGAGCGCTTCAACCAAACCGCGAAGCTCGACCCCGAGAGCAACATTCAGTTCGGGCTCGGCGGTGCCGGTACGTTTTCCGATGGGAAGCTCGACACGGGCACGAAGAACGCCGCCCATCGCTACATCCTCGAGACGCTCGTTGAAGCCGGTGCGCCCCGCGAGATTCTCTGGGACGCCAAGCCGCACGTGGGCTCGGACATCCTCCCCACCGTGGTCATGCGGATCGTCGAGCGCATCCGCGCGCTCGGAGGCGAGGTGCGCTTCCGCACGAAGCTCGTCGACATCGAGCGAGAGCGCCCCGCAGCGGGCGCCATCACGGCCATCGTCGTGGAAAGCGGGGCGGGCGGCCTTGGCCCCCTCTCGCGTAAGCGCCCCGAAGCAGATACGGCGGCCTCGCGCCAGGAAAGCGCTTGCCGCGAGCGCATACCGTGCAACCAGCTCATCCTCGCCTGCGGGCACTCCGCCCGCGACGTGTTCGAGCTTCTCCTGCACCGCGGCTTCGCCGTCCAGCGCAAGACGTTCGCTATGGGCGTGCGCATCGAGCACCTGCAGAGCGCAATCGACCGCGCGCAGTACGGGCCGGCGGCCGGGCACCGCGCGCTCGGGGCCGCGCCCTACAAGCTCGTCGCCCATCTGCCCAACGGGCGGAGCCTGTTCTCGTTTTGCATGTGCCCCGGCGGCCAGGTTGTTGCCGCAGCATCGGAACCGGGGGGCGTGGTTACGAACGGCGCGAGCCTCTACGCCCGCGACGGAAAGAACGCCAACTCGGCCCTTCTGGTAAACATCACCCCACAGGACCTTCCGGGCGCCGACCCGCTTGCCGCCGTGGCGCTCCAACGCGCCTGCGAGCAGCGCGCCTACGAGCTCGGCGGGGGCAGCTTCCGTGCCCCTGCGCAGCTCGTCGGAGATTTCCTGAAGCGCCGTCCGAGCGAAGAGCCGGGCGCGGTCGCCCCCACCTACCCGCTCGGAGTCACATGGACCGAGCTCGACAGCACGCTGCCCGCACACGTCATCGAGACGTTGCGCCTGGGCATCCCGGCACTCGACCGCAAGCTCAAGGGATTCAACGTGGCCGACGCCGTGCTCACGGGCGTCGAATCGCGCTCGAGCTCGCCCGTAACCGTAGCGCGCGACCGCAGCTGCGCAGCACTCGACGCGCCCGGGCTCTACCCTTGTGGCGAGGGCGCGGGCTACGCCGGCGGCATCATGAGCGCTGCGACCGACGGGCTCCGCTGTGCCGACGCCGTGCTGGCAGAGCTTAGCCAGAAAGCCGCCGCACGCTAGGCAACAGCTTCGGCATCACGCCGTCGAGCACCTGAAAATTACCTGCTAGAGCGCGTACGTTGACCATATGTCAAACGTGAACATCCCGTGGAATAGAGCGCCGCGAAGCGCAAATTTCGCCCTGAGCGCCCCCGTGCGAGGCGATTCTTCGCTAGCATTATAACGGTTGACGTTAATTAACATTACGTCAATAAGCAGGCGTGACATCGCTTGCTTCGAATTGCACCGCGAGCATGGAGGATCATGGCCTTCCACATCACCGGAACGGGCTCGGCGCTGCCGCAGCGATCCGTCACCAACGATGAGCTTTCGAGCTTTCTCGACACCTCAGACGAATGGATTGCCGCCCGCACAGGCATCCGCGAGCGTCGCATCTGCACCACGGAGACCCTTGACGAGCTTGCGATCGCCGCATGCCGGCGTGCACTCGATGCTGCCGGGATCGCTGCCGCCGACATCGACCTCATCGTGTGCTCGACGACCTCCGGCGATCATCTCATGCCCGCCGAAGCCTGCGCCATCGCCGAGGGCCTCGGCGTGGACTGCCCCGCCTTCGATGTGTCTGCCGCATGCGCCGGCTTCGTCTTCGCGCTCGATATCGTCGACGGCTTCTTCGTTCGCGGGCGCAGCAAGCGCGCCCTTATCGTCTCGGCCGAGAAGATGTCACGCATCCTCGATTGGTCCGATCGAGCCACCTGCGTGCTCTTCGGCGACGGTGCGGCGGCGTGCGTCGTGGAGGCAGGCGGCGAGAGCCCGCTCGCGATCAACCTGGCATGCAAGCCGAATCTCAACGCCCTCGCCGTACCCGGCGTCACGGGGAACTCTCCGTTCGACGAGACCCGCGACGGGAACGACGCGCGCTCGGCTGGCGCAACGGCCCAGGCCTGCGCCCTCACCATGAAGGGGCAGCAGGTGTTCAAATTCGGCGTCACCACCATCTGCGACGCCGTGAACGGCCTCTGCGAACAGGCGGGCATCGAGGTCTCTGCAATCGACCACTTCATCTTTCACCAGGCCAACGAGCGCATCCTCGCGGCAGCGAGCGCGCGGCTCGGGCTCGACGACACCAAAGTTGCGCGCACGCTCGCGCACACGGGAAACATCTCGAGCGCCTGCATCCCCTATACCATCGACACCCTCGCCCGCAACGGCGAGCTCAAGCAGGGCGAGCTCATCGCCCTCGTGGGCTTTGGCGCCGGGCTCGACACCGGCTCCTGCCTTATGCGCTGGAGCTGACCGCGTTCTATGAGACGGATGAGACAGATTGACCCGGTACAACTGTCTCATTTCGTGCACCACCCTTGTTGTCCACGGCGCAACGGGCGCCGGGAAGATACCAACCGTAAAGGAGTACACCATGGCTGAGTCCACCACCTTCGAGCGCATCTGCGACATCATCCGCGACAACGGCGGCACCGCCGACATGGAGCTCACCCCCGAGACCAAGCTCGCCGACGCGGGCCTCGACTCCCTCGCCACCGTCGAGGCCGTCATCGCCTGCGAGGATGAGTTCGACATCGAGATCGAGACCGACTCCAACCCGGAGACCGTGGGCGAGTTCGTCGAGCTCGTCGAGTCCCTCATGGAGAACTAACATGCTCCACACCCCCATCTGCGACCTTCTGGGCATCGAAAAGCCCGTCTTCCAAGGCGGCATGGCCTGGATCGCCGACGCGAGCCTTGCCTCTGCCGTCTCCGAGGCGGGCGGCCTGGGAATCATCGCTGCCATGAACGCGAACGCCGAATGGCTCCGCAACGAGATCCACGAGCTTCGCGCCAAGACCGATAAGCCCTTCGGCGTGAACGTGATGCTCATGAGCCCGTTTGCCGACGAAGTGGCCCAGGTGGTCATCGACGAGCAGGTGCCCGTCGTGGTCACCGGCGCCGGCAACCCCACCAAGTACATGAAGGCTTGGGTGGCCGCAGGGATCAAGGTCGTACCGGTCTGCGCCTCGGTGGGCCTGGCCCGCATGGTCGAGCGCGCCGGAGCCACGGCCGTCGTGGCCGAGGGCGGCGAGTCCGGCGGCCACGTGGGCGATGCCTCGACGATGGCACTCGTCCCACAGGTCGTTGACGCCGTGAAGATCCCCGTCATTGCTGCCGGCGGAATCGGCGACGGACGCGGTATGGCGGCGGCCCTTATGCTGGGCGCCCAGGGCGTCCAGGTGGGCACGCGCTTCCTCGTGGCCAACGAGTGCACCGTCTCCGAGGAGTACAAGGAGCGCGTGCTCAAGGCCAAGGACATCTCGACCATCGTGACCGGCCGTCGTACCGGGCACGCCGTCCGCTGCCTCAAGACCCCCTTCACCACCACCTTCGCCAAGAAGGAGAACGAAGGGGCCCCCGTTGAAGAGCTTGAGCAGATGGGGGCGGGCGCGCTGCGCAAGGCCGCCAAGGACGGCAACTACGAGGAGGGCTCGTTCATGTGCGGCCAGATCGCCGGCATGGTGCACGAGCGCCAGAGCGCTGCCGAGATCGTGAACGACCTTGTGAACGGCGCCGAGAAGCTCCTGAAGGAGGCCCCCGCATGGGTCAGGTAGCATTCCTGTTCGCGGGCCAGGGCGCACAGCACCCCGGCATGTGCATGGAGCTTGCCGAGCGCGAGCCCGCCGCCCGCGCCGTCTTCGAGACGGCGGACGCAGCGCGCCCCGGCACGAGCGCCCAGTGCTTTGAGGGCACCCAGGAGGAGCTCAACGACACGGCGAACACCCAGCCGTGCGTCTTCGCCGCCGACCTCGCCTGCGCCCGCGCGCTCGAAGCGCATGGCGTGGTGCCGGTCGCCGTTGCCGGCTTCTCGCTCGGCGAGGTGGCTGCGCTCACCTTCGCCGGCTCCTATACCGACGCCGAAGGCTTCGCGCTCGTATGCCACCGCGCTGAGCTCATGGCCGCTGCCGCCGAGGCGCACCCCGGTGCTATGCGCGCCATCCTGAAGCTCGATGCAGAGACGGTGGAGGAACTCGCCCAGCAGGCGGGCGAAGCGTGGCCCGTGAACTACAACAGCCCGCAGCAGACCGTGGTTGCCGGCTCGCCCGAGGCGCTCGAGCAGCTCGACGCCCTTGTGCGCGACGCCAAGGGCCGCTCGATGCCCGTCGCCGTCTCTGGAGCGTTCCACAGCCCGTATATGGCCGAAGCGTCCGAGAACCTGGCCGCCTACCTCGTCGAGGGCCATGCCCCGGCTGCACCGCAGGTATCCGTCATCGCAAACCGCACCGCCGAGGCCTACCCCGCAGGCAACACCGCCGAGGATGCCACGGCGCGCGCCGCGCTCCTTGCCGAGCAGGTGTCTCACCCCGTGCAATGGGTCCGCACCCTGCACGAGCTCGAGAGCCGCGGCATCGACACCTTCATCGAGGTGGGCCCGGGCAAAACGCTCACCGGCCTCGTGAAGCGCACCCTCAAAGGCGCGACTGCGCTTACCTGCGAGACGCCCGAGCAACTCGACGCCGTACTCGAGGCACTCGGCATGACCGACGCGAAGGAGGCGTAAGATGGCTGCCACCGAAACCACCGCATCCGCCGACGCGCGCCGCGTAGCGCTCGTGACGGGTGGCTCGCGCGGCATCGGTCGCGCCATCTGCCTCGAGCTCGCCCGCGCCGGCATGGACATCGCTGTGGTCTACGCCGGCAATGAGGAAGCCGCCCAGGCCACCGTCGCCGCCGTGGAGGAACTCGGGCAGGCCGCCCGTGCCTATCGCTGCGATGTCGCCTCCGCCGAGGAGGTCGACGCCACCGTCAAGCAGGTCATCGCCGACTTCGGCGGCGTGTGGGCGCTCGTCAACAACGCCGGCGTCACGCGCGACACGCTCTTGGCCCGCATGAAGGAGGACGACTTCGAGCGCGTTATCGACGTCAACCTCAAAGGCGCCTACCACCTGGTGCGCGCCCTCACGCGGCAGTTCATGCGCCAGCGCGGCGGCCGCATCATCAACATGAGCTCCGTTGTGGGGCTCATGGGCAATGCGGGCCAGGTAAACTACGCCGCCTCCAAAGCAGGCCTCATCGGCCTCACCAAATCCGTCGCCCGCGAGCTCGCCGGTCGAAACGTCACGGTCAACGCTGTTGCGCCCGGATTCGTTGAGACCGATATGACCGCCGCCCTTCCCGAGGCTGCCCGCACGGCATACGAGCAGCAGATTCCACTCGGCAGGCTCGCGAGCCCCGAAGAGATCGCCGCGCTCGTGGGCTTCCTGGCGAGCGATGCCGCAGCCTACATCACCGGTGAGGTCATCCGCTGCGACGGCGGCATGGCGATGTAGCGCGCCAACAGACGGGACAAGGTGTCAGGCTCGCTTGCCCCGTCTCGCCCAACCGCCCGGAAGCAGGCGAAACGAGCTTGCGGCGAACGAGTCTGACGCTTTGTCCCACGCACGCCTAAGAGGAGTTTGAACATGGAACACAGAGTGGTCGTCACCGGCATGGGCGCGGTCACGCCCGTCGGCAACAGCGCCACCGAGACCTGGGACGCCTTCATCGCTGGAAAGAACGGCATCGGCGCCATCACGCGATTCGACACGACCGACTTCAAGGTCAAGGTAGCCGGAGAGGTCAAAGACCTCGACTGCGCCGAGCGGCTCGGATGCAACACGCGCCATATGGATCTCTTCGTCCAGTACGCACTCGTCGCCGCCGACGAAGCCATCGCGCAAGCCGGTCTTGACGCCGAGGGCTCCTGCGATCGCGACCGCGTGGGCGTCTACGTTGGTTCGGGCATCGGAGGCATGAAATCCTACACCGACAATGTCGACGTCATGCGCGCCCGCGGCGCACGCCGCGTCTCGCCCTTCATGATCCCCATGATGATCGCGAACATGGCAGCCGGCGAAATCGCCATCCGGCAGAAGCTCTATGGCCCCACCCTGCCCGTGGTGACCGCCTGTGCCACCTCGGCACACACGATCGGCGAGGCGTTCCGTGCCATCAAGCACGGCTACGCCGACGCCATCGTTGCCGGTGGCTCCGAGGGAGCGCTCGTACCCGAAGCCGTGGCCGGTTTCACGAATGCTAAAGCGCTGACCAAGAACCCCGACCCCGAGACGGCGTGCCGTCCGTTCGACGCAGGCCGCGACGGCTTCGTGATGGGCGAGGGTGCAGGCATCGTCGTGCTCGAGGAGCTCGAGCATGCCCGTGCGCGCGGAGCCAAGATTCTGGCCGAGGTCGTGGGCTACGGCAACACCTGCGACGGATACCACATCACGAGCCCCGACCCCGAGTCGCGCGGCATCACGCGCGCCATCGTCGAGGCCATGGAGGGCACCGGGCTTGACGCTTCCGAGGGTCTTTACATCAACGCCCACGGTACTTCCACCAAGCTGAATGATGCGTCCGAGACGCGTGGCTTCAAGCTTGCGCTCGGCGAGGAGGCGGCTCGCGCGGCGCACATCTCCTCCACCAAATCCATGACCGGGCACATGCTCGGCGCGACGGGGGCCGTCGAGGCCATCGCCTGCGTCGGCGCGCTCACCGAGGGAATCATCCCTCCCACGATCCACTACGCCGAGGCCGACCCCGAGTGCGACCTCGATTACACCCCCAACCAGGCCGTATCGGCACAGGTGCGCTGGGCGCTCTCCACGAACCTCGGGTTCGGCGGGCACAACGCGGCTCTGGCGTTCAAAGCATACGAGGACTAACCATGCACATCGATTCAAAGAAGCTCAACGAGGTAGCCGCGCTCATGGAGGACCATGGCCTTACGCGCGTGCGCCTCTCAGAGGAAGACGGACGCGTGGTCGAGCTGGAGCGCATGACCGCCCCGGCGCCCGAAGCCATCGCTGTCCCGGTCGCCGCACCCATGACCGCAGCGGTGACCCCCGCGGCTGCCCCCGCTGCCCCAGCGGTCACCGCGCCAACCGAGGTGCCGGCACCTGCTGCAGAAACCGCACCGGCCCCTACCGCCTCTAACACCATCTCTGTCGAGGCCCCGATGGTCGGCGTATTCTATGCAGCCCCCTCACCCGGCGCCGACCCGTTTGTCAGCGTGGGCTCCACGGTCCACGTTGGCGACACGCTCTGCATCATCGAGGCCATGAAGCTCATGAACGAGGTCGTTGCAGAAGCTGACGGCACCATCGCCGAGATCTGCGTTCAGGACGGAGACCTCGTGGAATTCGGCTCTTGCATCATGAAGATCGTCCCAGGCGGTGAGGCGTAGATGAAGCGCGACGAGCTCAAGAAGATTCTCCCCCATCGCGAGCCGATGCTCTTGCTTGATGAAGCCGAGGTTATCGACGGCGTCGCTCACGGACGAATCACCATCACGGGCGACGAGTTTTTCGTCCAGGGCCATTTCCCCGGCAACCCCGTCGTTCCCGGCGTGATCCTCTGCGAGATGCTCGCCCAGAACTGCTGCGTGCTCATGGGCGATGGCCTTTCCGGACAGGAACATGTGACACCGTTCTACACGAGTCTCGACAAGGTTCGCTTCAAGCACCCCGTGCGCCCTGGGGACACCGTGGAACTCACGTGCCAGATCACGCGGCACCGGGGTCCCTTCTACTTTGCGAGCGGCGAGGCGCGCGTCGGCGATGTGCTCTGCGTGACGGCCGAGATGTCTTTCGCCCTCATGCCCGCAGAATAGCGTCCGAATACGCTGCGGGCGGGCGAGATGGCGCCTGGAGCAACCTTCGCCGCCAGGCATCCGCTCATCCCGCCTGCCCTCAACGCACTTTTTTTCGAAAATCCACAATTTTGTGGCAGTTATTTCAACTATGAACGATTGAGGCCGCCATGCCACGCCCCAAACGTCTCAATTAAGCCTCTTAGCCCCTCCGCACGAAGCGCTTTCCTGCGGTTTTGTGCTTGAGCGCCGATCGCCAGGCAAAATATTATCTGCGCAATCGTTCATAGTTGAAATAACTGCCAATTTTGGAGGCATCGATGTTCAAGAAGATCCTCATCGCCAACCGCGGCGAGATCGCGGTGCGCGTCATCCGCGCGTGCAAGGAGATGGGCGTCCAAACCGTAGCCGTCTACTCCACGGCCGACACGAACGCGCTCCATGTACAGCTCGCCGACGAGGCATATTGCATCGGCGGGCCGCGTCCGCAAGATAGCTACCTTAACGAAGATGCCATCCTGACTGTTGCTGTCGCAAGCGGAGCAACCGCCATCCATCCTGGCTACGGCTTCCTTTCCGAGAACGCAGGGTTCGCGCGCCGTTGCCGCGAATGCGGCGTGGTGTTCGTGGGACCGTCGCCCGAAGTAATCGAGCGCATGGGCGACAAGGATGCCGCGCGTCGCTGCGCCAAGGAGGCCGGCGTTCCCATCGTCCCCGGCTGCGACCTGCTCAAGAGCGCTGAAGAAGCCGAACGGGAAGCTGAGCGCATCGGCTGCCCGGTTCTCATCAAGGCGCGCGCGGGCGGCGGCGGACGCGGCATCCGCAAGGTCGAGCGCGCGCAAGACGCCGGCAAAGCTTTTACAGAAGCCCACGCCGAAGCCGAGGCTGCCTTCGGCGACGGGGAATGCTATATGGAGAAGTTCGTCGCCCCCGCGCACCATGTCGAGGTGCAGGTGCTCGCCGACGCCCATGGCAACGTGGTCACGCTTGGCGAGCGTGAATGCTCGGTGCAGCGCCGAAACCAGAAGCTCCTGGAGGAAAGCCCCGCGCCGTGCCTCGAGGGTCGCGACGACATCCGCGAGCGCATGTACGAGGCAGCGCGCAATTTGGCGCGCGCAGTCGGCTACGAAGGGGCGGGCACGATCGAGTACCTGTACGCAGACGACGGCAATTTCTACTTCATGGAGATGAATACGCGCCTACAGGTCGAGCACCCCGTCACCGAGTTTGTAACCGATATCGACCTGGTTAAGTGGCAGCTTCGCGTGGCCGCGGGCGTCGAGTTCCCCTATGCGCAAGACGAGATCATGCCCGCAAAGCGCTCCCATGCCATCGAATGCCGCATCAACGCGGAGGGCCCCGCGCCCGACTACCGTCCCTCCTGCGGCACCATCCACTCCATGCATGTGCCCAACGGCCCATGGGTGCGATTCGACTCGTCTCTCTATCCCGGCGCCGTCGTGCCACCGTACTACGATTCGATGCTCGGCAAGCTCATCGTGCGCGCCGGCACTCGTGAAGAGGCCATCCGCAAGATGCGCTCAGCGCTCACCGAACTCATCATCGACGGCGTCGACGCTAACACCGAGCTCCAGCTCGATATCCTCTCGAACCCTGAGTTCCTCTCCGGCATCTATCACACGAACCTGATGGAGCACCTCTATGAAGACTAAGCAGAAGGGCATCAACAAGCTCGAGGGTCCCGTGACGGACATCCCCATCGAGCTCCCCGAGCGCCGTGCCTATGTCAAATGCCCTGGTTGCCGGCGCATCATCGACCTCGAACAGCTTGAGGCGTCGCACGATGTCTGCCCGCGCTGCGGCCACCACATGCGCCTTGGCGCGAGAAAGCGCCTCGAGGCCACCGTCGATGCCGGCAGCTTCGAAGAGTGGGATGCCGAACTTGAGGCAACGGACATCCTCGCATTTCCCGGTTATACCGAGAAGCTCGAGCGCGCCCAGCGTTCAACGGGCGATAAAGATGCCGTGCTCTGCGGGCGCGCCACGATCGGCGGCGAACCCTGCGCCATCTTCATCATGGATGGCGACTTCATGATGGGCTCGATGGGCTCGGTCGTGGGCGAGAAGATCTGCCGCACCTTTGAACGAGCTGCTGAGCTTCGCCTGCCGGTCGTGGGTATCACCGTCTCCGGTGGTGCCCGCATGCAGGAGGGCACCACCTCGCTTATGCAGATGGCCAAAGTCTCGGGAGCGCGTGCGCGCTTCGCCAAGACGGGCCTCCCCTACCTCGTGCTCCTCACCGATCCAACCACGGGCGGCGTGACGGCCAGCTTCGCCATGGAGGGCGACATCATCCTCGCCGAGCCCGGTGCGCTCATCGGCTTCGCAGGGCCGCGCGTCGTGGAACAGACCACCCACAAGCGCCTCCCCGCCGGCTTCCAGCGTTCAGAATTCCTGCTCGAGCACGGCTTTCTCGACCTTATCGTCGAGCGCGAGAACGTCCCCGCAACCCTCTCCGAGCTCCTCGCGCTCCACGCCGGACGCATTCCCGCAGCCGATGCTCCGCACGTTCTGCCCGAGCGGCATGAGCCGCACACGCTCCTCAAGAAGGCGGGCCGCAAGCGCCGGCGTAGCGGCAATGAAGCGCCGAGCGCATACGATATCGTGCAGGCAGCCCGCTCGGTGGAACACCCCACCGCCCTCGAGCTTATCGAGCTCGGCTTCGACGGATTCATCGAGCTCCACGGAGACCGGTACTTCAGCGATGACCCCGCCATCGTGGGCGGCATCGCATGGGTTGGCGACCAGGTGTTCACCGTCATCGGCACCGAGCGCGGGCGATCGACCAAGGAGCGCGTCGCGCGCAACTTCGGCTCCGCCCACCCCGAGGGGTACCGTAAGGCTCAGCGCCTCATGAAGGAGGCCGAGCGCTTCGGAAGGCCCGTCCTCTGCCTCATCGACACTGCAGGGGCGTACTGCGGAATCGGCGCCGAAGAGCGCGGACAGGGCGAAGCCATCGCCTCGAACCTCGTCGTTATGTCTGAGCTCGAGACACCCATCGTGAGCATTGTCGTGGGGGAAGGGGGCTCGGGAGGCGCTCTTGCGCTCGCCGTTGCCGACCGCGTGCTCATGCTCGACAATGCAGCTTATTCCGTGGTAAGCCCCGAGGGCTGTGCGTCCATTCTCTGGAAGACCACCGATCGCGCCGCCGACGCCGCAGAGGCTCTCGCGCTCACCGCGCCTCGCCTCGCTGAGCTTGGCATCGTTGACGGCACCATCACGAGCTCCGGCACCCATCGCGAGCTCGCTGAGCGCATCATCGACCGGGTCACGCACGAGCTCGATGAGCTTGCATCCCTTAAGCCCGACGCCCTTGTCGAGGCCCGTCAAGCCAAATTCCGCGCGATGTAAGGGCACCGAGCTTCTCGACACGCTGGTCCCCGGAAATCAGCGAAGCTGATTTTCTGCGGAATCGCGCACCGAGAAGCTCGGCACCGAAAACTCCGCAGGCCGGACACACTCCGCAAACTAATGCTTCATCTTGGAGCGCACGCCCTGGCGCTTGCGACCGCTTGCGAACTTCGACCCTTTGCGCGCGTTCTTGCGCAGCGCCTCCATGACCGCGTCCTCGCTTTCGCCCTCGAGCATCGCCTTGATGTGCACAATCGCGTCGCGCAGGCGCGCCGCCTCCTCGAAGTCCATCGCTTCGGAAGCGCTCCGCATATCGTCCTCCATGGTAGCCACGATGCGCTGCACCTCATCGCGCGGTAGGTCGGAGAGCTCCTCGGCCAAGCGCTGCCCCGTCGACGCCGTAACACCGGGCGCTTCCTCGGCGCCGGCGCCATCGGTCGACGGCGTGAAGAACTCGCCATGCCCAAGCGAGTCGCCGCGCGATCGGTCGCGCTTGCCAACGTTTTCCGCCGCCTCGGCGATAAAACTCGAGATGTCGTTGATGGCCTTGCGAACTGTCTTGGGCTTGATTCCGTGCTCCTCGTTGAACGCCATCTGTATCGAGCGACGGCGATTGGTCTCGTCAATCGCCTCGCGCATAGAATCGGTCATGGTATCGGCATACATGATGACTTCGCCATCGGCGTTTCGAGCCGCGCGGCCGATGGTCTGGATGAGGGAGCGCCGGTTGCGAAGGAACCCCTCCTTGTCGGCGTCCAAAATGGCCACGAGCGATACCTCAGGCAGGTCGAGGCCCTCACGCAGCAGGTTAATGCCTACGAGCACATCGATCTTCCCCTGGCGAAGGTCGCGCAATATCTCGACACGGTCCATCGTCGCCGTATCCGAGTGCATGTAATTCACCTTAATGCCTGCATCGAGCATGTGGTCGGTAAGGTCTTCCGCCATCCGCTTGGTGAGCGTCGTCACGAGTACGCGCTCATGGCGAGCGGTGCGAACCCGAATTTCGTCGAGCAAGTCGTCAATCTGACCATGCACCGGGCGAACATCGATCTTAGGGTCCAGAAGGCCCGTAGGTCGAATGATCTGCTCCACGTTGTTCTGGCTCACGCGCAGCTCGTAGTCGCCCGGTGTCGCGCTCACATAGATGAACTGTGGCACACGGGCCTCAAACTCATCGAAGCGCAGCGGCCGGTTATCGAGGGCCGAAGGAAGGCGGAACCCATGCTCCACGAGCGTTACCTTGCGCGAGCGGTCGCCCTCGTGCATGCCGCGAATCTGCGGCACGGTAACATGGCTCTCGTCGATGATGCAGATCATGTCCTTGGGGAAGTAATCGATCAGCGTATATGGAGGCTCGCCGGGCTTGCGGCCATCGAGGTGACGCGAGTAATTCTCGATACCGTTGCAATAGCCCATGGTCTCGAGCATCTCAAGGTCGTAGCTCGTGCGCTGCTCCAGGCGCTGCGCCTCAAGAAGCTTATCGGCTGCCTTGAGCTCGGCGACACGATGCTCCATCTCAGTTTCGATCGATTTCACCGCAGCTGCCACCTTGGGTTTCTCCGTCACGTAGTGCGAAGCGGGCCACACGGGAATAGCGTCGTACTCGCGCAGAATCTCGCCGGTGACTTCGTCGATCTCGGCAATGAGCTCAACTTCGTCTCCGAAGAACTCGAAGCGAAGCGGATGCTCCGCATACGGAGGAAACACGTCGACGGTATCGCCACGCACGCGGAACGTGCCGCGCGCCAGGTCGAAGTCGTTGCGGTCGTATTGGATGTCAATGAGCGCATGGATGAAGTCGTCGCGCTCGAGGGGCTCCCGCTTATCGACATTCGGCGCAAGGCCAGCGTAATCCTCGGGCGAGCCAATACCGTAGATGCACGACACCGAGGCGACCACGATCACGTCGTTGCGAGAGAGCAACTGGGAGGTCGCCTGATGCCGGAGCATCTCGACCTCCTCGTTAATCGAAGCGTCCTTTTCGATATAGGTATCGCTCTGCGGCACATAGGCCTCGGGCTGGTAATAGTCGTAATAGGAGACGAAGTACACGACCGCGTTATGGGGAAAGAACTCCTTGAGCTCGCTTGCCAGTTGGGCCGCGAGCGTCTTATTCGGCGCCATGACGAGCGTCGGCTTGCCCAGCGCTTCGATAGTCTTCGCCATGGTGTAGGTCTTTCCCGAACCAGTCACACCGAGAAGGACTTGATAGCGGTCCCCGCGCTCCACGCCCTCTACGAGCGAGGCGATGGCTTGCGGCTGGTCGCCCGAAGGCTCAAAGGGGCTCACAACCTCGAAGCGCGCAGGTTCGCTCGCCGCCCCAAATCGACGCAGCTCGCCGCCGACGCGCTCAACCTCGAACGAACTCATGAGACCTCCTCAAACTGGTTGCCGCACATACTGGGCGCGGCGGGATGAAACGCGCGGTTACGACGCCGAATTAGGGTCAAAGCTTAACGATACGGCTCCTTTTACTCACATACCCTCAAACGTGCCAGCATAGAGCTCCTGATAGCGCTTATGGGCGTTTTTCACGCGAATGAGATATGCCTGCGTCTCGGGAAAGGTAATCGCGTTATGAAGCGCTGTAGCAGCAGATGCCCATTCCTCAACGTTACTCAGCCCTGCATTATAGGCAGCGATTGCATAGTCGGTCGAGCCGTTGAAGTAGTCGATAAGGTATCTAAGGTAGGCGCAGCCAAACATGATATTCGTCTCGGCATCGGAAAGGTCCTCGGGATCATACTCCGAGCCATCAACAAGCCCTAGGCGAACCATATCGCTCGCCGTATCGGGCATGAGCTGCATGAGACCCTGGGCACCACGGTAGGATTCGGCTTCGGAATTCCAGTTCGATTCACACTCGATAACCGCCGCCACAAGATACGGATCGACGCTATATTGAGCGCTCGCTTTGCTGATATAGTCCTGATACTCCAAGGGATAAAACGGCCGAAGCAGCAAAGAGGGGGCGCTCGTATATCCAAAGGAAATGAGCCCGAAAAGCAAGACGAGGCAAAGCGGAATAACCCGGAACCACCCAAAAGCTCTAAGCGCGCTCACGAGCAGCTCCCAGCTTATCCTGAATCTCCTGCAAGCGGAATGAAGCATCTGAAGGCTCTTTGAGGGCTATATCGTGATGCTCCGCCCATGCATCAATGGCAGAAAGAAGCCCAGCCATATCGTCAACATTTTCAATAACATAATCGGCAAGAGAGCAGAGCTCGTCCTCGGAAGGCTGCGCCTGCGAGCGCGCATCGAAATCCTGAATCTGCATTCCACGGGAAAGGGCGCGTTCGCGGCGCAGTTCCTCAGGAGCGGAAATGGCGACGATTTCATCCGCAAGATCAAATACATCAACAAATGACTTCGGAACAGAAATCTCAACTACCGCCAAGCTGCATGATGGACCGCTTGCCGCACAGCAGACAGGCGGAACAAGCATGCGCGCAAGTCGCTCCTTAACGTGGGGATGAACGATTTGGTTGAGAAGTTCAGTATGCTCAGAGTCGCTAAATGCAGAACGAGCGAGCTCAGAAGTAATGATGCAGCCGTCCTCATCGAGAATATGCATGCCAAACGCGCAGGCGAGCTCGTTAACAATCTCGGACTCGGGCTCGTAAAGCGACTTAGCAAGATCGTCCAGATCAATGCGCCATGCACCGCGAGAAGCAAGATAGCGTGTCGCCAACGATTTACCCGAAGCAATATTCCCGATAAAGAATGCTGTAAACACGGAAGGTCCTCCATGCGCTCGCCAACTACTGGACTATATAGGATACGATTATTGGGAGCTCTACATACAAAAAAAGGCTTTTGGATAACCAAAAGCCTTTTAATGTTAAGCGAACGGCTCGGTGCCGTCCACCGGTCAGCGGCGCCCTGCCCTCCCA
>NZ_CEWCAA010000036.1:0-21910 GCF_982429025.1 Enorma sp. | reverse complement strand
CCCGCCGGCGCGGTGGCTTCCGCCTGCTCGTATGTTTCACGTGAAACCACTGCCGGGGCGGGGGCTGTTTCGCCGCGGCGAGGGGTTGGGTCCGCAACGCCGCGATGGACTGAGGTGATCGACTCGGGAACCGTTACGTTCAGCGCGAGGGGACCGAAGGTTATCTCCTCAAGATAGCGCTCTATGATGGCGCGCTGCTTGAGGAGATAAGAGTAGGCGAAACGCGTGGGGGCCTCGATGGTGAGGGACGTTTCGGTGAGTTCGACGGGAACGCACTGGCCAAGAATGTTGATGAGGCGCCCGTCGCGCTCGTCGCGTTCACAGAACGAGATGGTGTCATCGAGGATGATCTTCGCCTCGGTATCCATGGGCTACCCCTTGCTTCCTATGGTTCGCGGTCCCTGGCTAGTTTTGAGTCCCGTGTTCGGCGATCCACGCCGCCCCCAGCTCGGTGAGGAAGTATTTTCTTCCATGTTTAGTTGCGAAACCGTACCCGCTCAGTGTAGCAAGCTCGCGCGACCAGGTGGGACCGGAGTGTCCGAACGCGTTCGTGAGCTCGGTGGGCCCGCATTGGCCGTTGGTAACAAGGAAATCCAGAGCTTGTAGGCCTCGTTCCGTGAGGAAGGGCTCGTTTGCACCACGGTTTTGAACAGTGCCGGCCACCGCCTGCTGCGCCTGTGTTTCCCCAGCTTGAGGCATATGTTGTTGAATTGTGGAAAACTCTTGACCAGATTGTTGAAAACCCGGTTCGGGTGTTGTCGAAAAGCCCCATCCCATGCCGTAGGGTGGTTGGGCGGGATAACCGTACTGATGTGGGAATCCCGCCTGCTGATACAGACCCGCCTGCGTGTAGGGGGCCGCCTGCTGGAATGATCCTGTCTGCTGTTGAGCGGGCGCTCCTTGGGGGGTTGCCTGCTGATATTGAGCGGGCTGCTGTGGGTACGGCGCCTGCTGCTGCGGCCAGGCTCCCGCTTGCTGCGGATACCCTTGTGCCGGCATGGAGCCCGCTCCAGCCGCAAAGCCCTGGCCGGGCACCTGCGCGAACGCTCCTGGTTGATAGGGGTACTGCTCTTGGTAGGGGTTTGGAGCTCCCGCGTACCCGCCTTGGGGGATTCCCCGACCGAGGGATGCCGACGTGAACTGGGTCCCTCGAACGGCCGCTCCCCGCCCGCTGTTCGCTTCGATTTCCGTCACACGTGCTTGGTCGACACTCACCGTCACCACGGTTCCAGCGCCCAGATTGTCTTCGATGGAAACCGCGCCGCCTGCATTCTCGAGGTACTGCTGAACCATGGGCAGGCCCGCGCCCGTGCCGCGTATATAGCGCTTCATCGAACGGTTTGCCGAGGTCACGCCGAATTCGAATGCGCGCTCCTTGTCGTTGATCCCCGGCCCCTGGTCTGCGAATCTAATCGTGTTTCCGCCGTCGAGGATGGAGACGATCGGTTCGGTGAAATGAGCGTGGATGAAGTTTTCCACGAGTTCTCGAATGACCATGAGCGAGAGCGACCCGCCCTGCTCTTTCATGCAGCGATAGACGGTGTTGGTAATTTCCTCAAGATAGGAGCGAGGGTCTTTCGGCTGCACCACGATCACGCGCGGCGTGGAAAGCATGTCGTCGTAGATTGCGATGCGTGTGGCAAACACGGTCGACTCACCGGATAGCTCGGCCGCTGCGGCGGTCTCATCCTGGGGTGTTTTCGCTTGGTCGGCTTGGGTGCCAGGGTCCGCGTTCGCCATGTCTGTATGCTGGCCGTCGGATATTCCCGTGATGTGCCTGTTGTCGGGTGCGGGGTCACCTGAATCGACAAAGGGATAGAAATCGTCGGCCATGAGCAACCATCCTAGTAAACGCCCGCTCGAGATGAATCTGAAGTCTAGGCCTTAGATAGTACCGCATTGAAAGCTTCTGAACCTTTCAACAACTTTTCAAAACGTGTTGAAAACTGAAGAAATGAAGTGAAAAGTTATCCACACAGCTTGATAACCTGTCGAAAACTCATTGAAATCTTCTGAAACGAATTATTCTCACTTCTTGGTGGCGCAAGGCGGTTTGAACGGCATGTGGTAACTTGCAAACAAGTTCTACCTGCTTGTTGACATTCTTGTGCCGTTTTCCCTACAATCTTGAAGCTCACGCGACTTATTTGTTTGTTCAAACAAGCAGGAGGATAGAAATCATGAAGCGTACGTACCAGCCTAATAAGCGCAAGCGTGCCAAGACCCACGGTTTCCGCGCCCGTATGGCCACCAAGGGCGGCCGCGCTGTGCTCGCTCGCCGTCGTGCCAAGGGCCGCAAGCGCCTCACCGTCTAGCTTGCAACGCGCTTGCGCATGAAGACCATTAAAGCCCGGTCGGATTTCGAGCGTGTCTATACACGGGGACGGCGCTATAACCATCCCTTGATGCGAATGGTTATATGTGATGCTGTGAGCGAAGGCGATCCTGGTCGGGTCGCCTTCGCTGCACCTAAGCGTCTTGGAAACGCTGTCTTGAGGAATAGGTCCAAGCGCGTGTTGCGCGAAACGGCGCGCGCGTGCGACTTTCCCGTACCTGGGCATGATGTGATCTTGTTCGCCACCGCGGCGACCCGCGACGCGGCCCCGCAGGATCTTTGCGCGGCGCTTATGCGGCTGTCTGCACGCGCCGGCGTTGGCCGGTAGGGGCTTTCGTGTTCCGGCGGCTTCTCATTGCTCCCATCAAGGTCTATCAGCGCGTCATTTCCCCTTTGTTGCCCGCCGCTTGCATCTATACGCCCACGTGCTCGCAGTACGCGGTCGAGGCAATCGAGCGATACGGAGTAGGTAAAGGTAGCTGGCTCGCGATTCGTCGCATCATCCGATGCAATCCGTTTCACGGCGGCGGCTACGACCCGGTGCCCTAGGGCTAGGTTAAACGGAGGAAACCATAGATGTGGGATTGGATCGTTCAAATTCTTCTTCAGATCCTGAGGTTCATTCAGGGGTTCGCCTCTGACTGGGGTCTCTCGATCATCATCCTTACCGTCATCGTGCGCCTGATTCTCACGCCGCTTCTGTTGAAGTCGACGAAATCGACCGCGCGCATGCAGGTGCTGCAGCCGAAGCTGATGGAGATTCAGCAGAAGTACGCCGATGATCCGCAGCGTCAGGCCGAGGAGATGCAGAAGTTCTACTCGGAGAACAAGTTCAACCCTCTGGGTGGCTGCCTGCCTCTGCTTATTCAGATGCCCATCCTGCTTGCGCTGTTCACCCTGCTGCGCAACCTTCCTGGGTACATCGGCGAGTCCGGTGTGGTGTTCTCGTTCTACAACATCATGCCCGACCTTACGACTACGCCCGGCGCCCAGTGGGCGAATGGTATCGCCACCGCGCTGCCGTACCTTATTTCGCTGATCCTGTTCGGCATCCTGACGGTTATTCCTTCGCTGTATCAGTCCCATAACCAGACTGGTCAGCAGGCTTCTTCCATGCGCACCATGGCGCTCGTCATGGGCATCATGATGCTCTGGCTTGGTTGGAACCTGCCTGCGGGCGTTTTGCTCTACTACGACGTTTCGTCTTTGTGGCAGGTTGCGCAGCAGATCTTCGTGACCCGTCGCGTTATGGAGAAGGCTAAGGCCGAGGAGGAGGAGCGCCTGGCGCATGCCCCCATCGAGGTCGATGTGGTGCGCCGTGAGCACAAGGCTCGTCCGCGCAAGAAGAACTAGCCGACAGAAGAGTTACGTAAGCCGGTACTTAATTAGGTACCTAAATAATTTTGGGAGACGTCATGTCTGAGGAACTGCTTGAAATCGAGGAGAATGAGGTCGCGCCGACCTCCCTCGATGAGGTCGTCGGCGAGTATCCCGAGATTGCACGCAAATATAAAGCGGGCGAGGAACTTACCGATGAGGAGCTCGATACCGTCGCTGATGTTGCGCTATCTGTGATTCGCAATATCCTGAAGCATTTTGATGCCGAAGATTCCCCTATCGATGAGTATGAGGGCGATGACGGCGAGCTGATCCTCGATGTTACTGCTCCCAATCTGGCTGTGCTCATCGGGCGTCACGGTCGTACGCTTGAGTCTCTGCAGACGATGTTCTCTCTGATTGTGGGCCGCCGCCTGGGGTTCCGTTATCCTGTGGTGGTTGATATCGAGGGTTATAAGAGCCGTCGCAATGATAAGGTTACTTCTATGGCCCACTCTGCTGCCGCCCGTGCCGTGCGTCAGCATGGGTCTGTTGCTCTTCCTCCTATGAGTGCCTACGAGCGTCGTCTGGTGCATATCGCGCTTCGCGATAACGCTGCTGTTGAAACCCATTCCGAGGGCGTTGATCCCGAGCGTCGAGTTGTTGTGACTGCTCTATAGGACTTTCTTCTATATTGGTAGTATTAAGGGGTGTGGCTGAGCCGCACCCCTTTTCTATGACAAAAGTTTGTGCTTCAAGAACTATTGGCAGGAGTATATCTATGAGCGAGTCTTCCGTTTCTCACTCAATGCTTGTTGCAGAGCTTGGACAGTATTGGGATCGTTATGCATGCTCACTTAAGGATGGGCAACTGACCTCCAAGGTTACTTCCGATGAGCTTGAGTTGTGCGTGGGACATCTTGAATATGTTCTTAAGGCCAATGAGAACATTAACCTAACTCGCATCACTGATCCACACGAGGCAGCCATTCTACATATCTACGATTCACTTGTTCTTCTGCCATATGTTGATGATGCCCCTAAGGGTAAGTTGCTTGATATTGGCACCGGGGCTGGTTTCCCCGGGCTTCCGCTTGCTATTACTTCTCACCGTCCTTCTGTCCTTATGGATTCGGTTGGTAAGAAGGTTAAGGTTGTAGAAGCCTGTGCGTCCCAGTTGGGTGTAGAGCGAGTCAAAACAGTTCATGAGCGTGTTGAGTCCTACGCTCTTTCTCATCGTGGTGAGTTTTCTGTTGTTGTAGCACGGGCCGTTGCGAATCTTTCTACCCTCGTTGAGTATGCTTCACCGCTTCTGAAGAAAGACGGAATGCTTATTGTTTCAAAGGGTGTCCCTACTGCTGATGAAGTATCTGATGGGTTCTATGCGGCTCAGGTTTGTGGTTTCGATACTCCCACGCGGTATGATCTTTCTCTTCCTGGAAAACGTGGTGCGCGAGCAATCTTTGTATTTAAGAAATCTCATAAGCCGTCAATGAAGCTTCCTCGTGCTGTCGGGATGGCTAAGAAGCATCCTATTTCAAAGTAGCCCTCACTGAGGTCAATCATTCTGATTGGCCTCTTTTTAATTTCAAGCGCTTCTTGACCTTATGCGGTCTCTAGTTGACTTTCTTACTTATGAAGTGGCGTTAGGTCATTGATGGTTGATCATCATTGGTCTGTTTTCACGTGAAAACATGGTTTGTAATATGCAGTTCCGAATTTAGAGGCTGCGTATATGTTCTTCCCCGTTTTCAAAGATTTCGGTTGTAGATTTGTTTCGCAGCTGACATTGCAAATGGGGTGGAAATAGTTCAGCATGCACTTATGCAATTTGAATTGCTCTTTGTCCTAAAGGTTGATGGATAGATGGCTTCTCGCCTCACATTGCTTCCTCTAATCGCTGCATATTCTATTAACTGATTAATTCAGTCAAATCGGGTCGTTTGTTAAAAGATCGAATCGTGTCAAATAGAATTGAATCTCGTGAAATTATATCTATGTCTATCAATTGATCCGCAGTCTTGTAATTAGTTCTATTAATGCGTAATTACCTATATGTTGTTGGATGACTGCGGGATTTCAGTTGGCGATCATCATATTAATAACTATGGCAGCATGTGCAATTACGTATCTATCATGTTGATTTCAGAGCGTACAGCTTAGATGTTTTCACGTGAAAACAGCTGATGTAGGACGGCTGCTTGAGATCAACCATATTCAGAAGTCTTGTCACAAGGAATTGAACGTTTGCCTAATCAGAAGAACTAGTGAGCAGGATAGCTCACCGGATATCATATTGAAATGTTTGGTAGGGAATTCTCAAGAGAAGCCAAATTCATCAGGTTAGCGTCTTGCATGTCCAATCAAGCTGAAACATAATGAATGAACAAGTTAAATGTTTTCACGTGAAAACGCTTCGACCGACCAATATCATTCTTTAACTGCAGTAGGAGGTCAAATGGGGTTCAAAGACGTCCCGCGGGATTCGAACTCGAAGACAAGGATCATTTCAATCATCAATCAAAAAGGTGGCGTTGGGAAAAGTACCACGGCAGTCAATCTGTCAGCTGCGCTTAGCTCAAAGGGCAAAAAGGTCCTATTGGTTGATTTTGATCCACAGGGAAACAGCACGAGCGGCTTCGGTATAGAAAAAGAAGAGCTCGAGCAATGTGTGTATGATGCGCTTATCCATAACGTATCTGCAGAAGACCTCTTTCATGATACGGATTGCGAGCGTGTATTTGTAATTCCTGCAACGATTCAGCTTGCAGGCGCCGAAATTGAGCTTGTTTCTGCAATGGCACGTGAAACACGATTGAAAGAGTTGCTCGCTCCGGTTCAAAATGAATTCGATTACATCTTTATCGATTGTCCGCCGTCTCTCGGATTGTTGACTATCAACGCTTTGGCGGCAGCGGATAGCGTACTGATACCGATTCAGTGTGAATACTATGCACTTGAGGGTGTTACGAAGCTACTTGAGTCGATGAGAATGGTCAAAGAGCGCATCAATCGCTCGCTTGAAGTGTTTGGCGTGCTCATGACGATGTATGACTCCCGTACTTCGCTTGCAAACCAGGTTGTTGATGAGGTGCGAGCATACTTTGGTGACAAGGTGTTTGACACGCTGGTTCCTAGAACGGTCAAGATTTCTGAAGCACCGTCATTTGGAATGCCAGTAATCGAATACGCTCCGAGCAACAAGGGCGCAATTGCGTATCTTTCTCTTGCAGATGAGGTGATCGGTCGTGCCTAGCGCAAAGAAGAAGTCAGGACTTGGTAAAGGGTTGTCTGCTCTTGTCAGTGAAGCCCAGTATGAAACGGGGCATACATCAGACAATACGATGATTCCGATTCAGGAGATTCATCCAAACCCTAATCAGCCTCGTACTCATTTCAATGAGAAGGAGCTTGGTGAGCTTAGCGAGTCGATCCAGGAGCATGGAGTGCTTCAACCCCTTCTTGTCCGTAAGGATGCGAAGGGATACGAGATCATTGCAGGAGAACGTAGATACCAAGCGGCAACGCTTGCGGGACTAACCGAGCTACCGGTCATCATCAAAGATGTTGATGATGCTGAGATGCTAACGATTGCACTGATCGAGAATCTTCAGCGCTCTGACTTGAATCCCATCGAAGAGGCAAAGGGTTACAAACAGCTCATTGAATCAAGTGGAATGACTCAGACTGCTCTATCAAAGGCAGTCTCGAAGTCGCGCTTCGCAATCAGTAACTCCCTGCGCCTTCTAGATCTTCCAGAGTCAGTCCAGGAGCTCATATTTGACGGTAAGCTTACCGCAGGTCATGCAAGGGCGATTCTTGCCGTTCCTTATGAAGATGCTCGAATTAAGCTGGCTGAAAAGGTTGTTGCTGAAGGTTTGTCGGTGCGAGCGACAGAACATCTTGCACCACTGTTTTCTGTCGCGGAAACACCAAAAGCTCCTCGTCCTGTTACTCCGCAATCGTATAAGCGTGCTGCAAAGGTGCTTCGCCAGACATTCAACACGAACGTTCGGGTAAAAAACTCACGGGGTAAGAATAAGATTGAGATTGAGTTCAAGGATGAGGAAGACCTAACGCGAATTCTATCTCAGATTATTGGAGAGCAAGGTGAGTAAGATGAAGCCAGGATTGATCGGTGGTCTGGTTGCTGCTGGAGCTGCAGTAGTTGTAGGTTCGGTAGTTGGATATATGGTTGCAACAAATCCAGAGCTGAGGGCACGGCTGGGTCGTGGGGCTCGCGATGCATACGAAACGTCTAAGAAGAAGATCGTGACCATGTCCGAAGACGTTGCTTTGAGAACGGCGCAGATGACCAAGAACCCAAAGATTAATCAAGATTGGGTTGCTCACCAGTGGGAAAGCGTTGGGTATTAGGATTGTATGTTAGGTACCTTACTAATAGAGCATCTACCATAGCGTAGATGCAATCTGCAGACTAATCTTCCCTGCTGCAAGAGAATATGGTTTCACGTGAAACGGGGGTGCCAAGCATGTGCCTGGCACCCCCGTTCCGTTGTAGCGGAATCCGTTTTATTGTGCTCTATAGGAAAAAAGACAACTAATTGTCAAATCTCTCATGAAAGATGAGCGTTGATTTTCCGTTGCTTCAGCTGTCCACATGCGGCATCGATGTCACTCCCCCGGGAATTGCGGATCGTGGTTTCCACGCCACGCATCTGAAGCCTGCGTTGTAGTTCTTCGACCTTCTTCATGGGGGACGGCTTAAAGGGGCTGTCGGGAATATCGTTCAGCTGGATGAGGTTGACGTGGCACAGCGTGCCTTCGCAGAAGTCGCAGAGTGCGTTCATCTCGGGGTTGGTGTCGTTGATGCCTTCAATCAAGGCAAATTCATAGGTTGGCCTTCTACCAGTCTTCTCGGTGTACAGCTGCAGCGCCTCATGGAGGCGAACGAGCGTGTACTTCTTAACGCCCGGCATGAGCTGGTTTCTGGTGCTTTGGATGGCAGAGTGGAGCGAAACGGCAAGGGTGAACTGTTCGGGCAAATCGGCAAAAGCACGGATATTGGGAATGATTCCGCAGGTAGACACCGTAAGGTGACGCGCACCAATATTGAGGCCGTGCTCGCTGTTGAGCATGCGGAGGGCGCGCACCGTTTCGTTGAAGTTGGCGAAGGGCTCTCCCTGTCCCATAAAGACAACGCTCGTAACACGTTCGCCAAGGTCTCGGCTCACGTGAACAACTTGGTCGACCATTTCCTGCGCGGTAAGCGAGCGCGTAAGGCCGGCAAGGCCAGTGGCGCAGAACGCGCAGCCCATGTTGCATCCAGCTTGCGTGGAGATGCAGACCGCAAGGCGATTGCGCGAGGGCATTCCAACCGTTTCGACGGCAACGCCGTCGGGGAATTGGAGGAGGTACTTTCGCGAACCATCCTTAGAAACCTGCTTGACCACCTCTGTTGGCACGGCGAAGACAAAGTGCTCGGCAAGCTGCTCACGGAACGCTTTAGGAAGGTTGGTCATCTCTTCAAACGAACATACGTTCTTATCGAAGAGCCATTCGTTGAGCTGCTTGGCGCGAAACGCAGGTTGGCCAAGCTCGCTCACTACCTGCGAAAGTTCCTTAGAGGAAAGGGTTCTGATGTCGGGAAGATGGTGGGTGCGCTCCATACGAGGCCTTTCTGCGAAACGTTTGATAGCACACGGGTGCAAGTTGCGTACATACCTATACAATAAGGGAAGTTATGCCCGCTGATGGGGTGGGCGAAAAAAACACCAGGAAGGGGAGCCGGCAATGTCTGAGTATAAGCCGGATGAGCTGCGCGTGGCAGTGCTCGCAGGTGGTATATCCGATGAACGGGAAATCTCGTTCTCGTCGGGCAAGAATGTCATGGCGGCTCTGGCAGAAGCCGGATACACGCATGTTGAGATGCTCGATCCGGCAGACGATGACTTCCTGGTGAAGCTTTCGGAGGGGTCTTACGACGTTGCCTTTATCGCCCTGCATGGCCGTGGTGGCGAGGATGGCATGATTCAGAGCATTTTGGAATACCTCGGTATCCCGTACACGGGATCTGGCGTGATCGCGAGCGCGTGCGCGGCAGACAAGGATGTTGCCAAAGCGATCTACCAGCGCGCCGGTATTCCGACGGCGCGCGGCATCACCATCAAGCGCGACGATGACGTATGCATTGCGGACATCGTCGACGAGGTTGGCAGCGAGTGCTTCGTGAAACCCGCGGTGAACGGGTCGAGCTACGGCGTCACCTATGTGAAGGATGAGTCGGAATTGCTCGACGCCCTGGAGACCGCGTTCGAGTGCGACGAGAAGGCCCTCGTGGAAGAGCGGCTTGTGGGTACCGAGATTACGGTCGGTGTGTTGGGCGATCCCCCGCAGGCCCTGCCCATCGTCGAAATCCTCCCCCAAGAGGGTTCGGAGTTCTACGATCTTGATGTGAAGTACATCGACCCAACGCTCGTTCACCGTATCCCAGCTGCGATTTCTCCGAAAGACTACCATCGCGCCGAGGAATATGCGGTGGCTGCGCACGAAGCCCTTGGCTGCAAGGGGTTCTCGCGTTCGGATTTCATCGTGGGAGAGCATGGAACGACGATTCTCGAGACCAACACGATTCCGGGAATGACCGATACCTCGCTCTTCCCCGACGAGGCGCGCCATGCAGGCATTCCGTTCAGCGCGGTGTGCGACGAGCTCATTCATATCGCCCTTGAGGGCGCGGAGGAATAATGCCCGAACAACACGAAAGCATCCCGGCTATCGAGGATGCGGTCATGCCCGGTACGCCGCGGTTCGTTATCGAGGCGTACCGGACCCTTGCTGAACGCGCGAAGGAGCGCGAGTTTGGCCTCATTGAGGAGGATGTGGTCATTCTCGATACCGAGACCACGGGGTTGTCTCCGCAGGAGAACGAACTCATCGAGATTTCGGCAGCAGTGCTCTCGGGCCGTGAGATAACCGACCGCTTCGACACCTTCGTGCATCCCACGACGCTGATTCCTGCCGAGATTACCGAGCTCACGGGGATTACGAACGCGGATGTTGCCCATGCCCCCGATGCTCGCACCGCCGTGGCCCAGCTTGCCGAGTTCGTGGGCGGTCGTCCGGTGGTTGCGCATAACGCAACGTTCGACCGTACTTTCATCGAGTCGGTCAAAGGCGGCGTAGACGTGAGCTCCATCTGGATCGACTCGCTCGCCCTCTCGCGCATCGCGCTGCCCCGGCTCGCATCGCACAAGCTTTCGTATATTGCCGAGGTCTTCGGATGCAGCGCAGTTTCGCACCGGGCAACGGATGACGTCGATGCGCTTGCGGGGGTGTGGCGTGTTCTGCTTACGGCTCTGGCGGACCTTCCAGAGGGATTGCTGGGCCTGCTTGCGAACTCGCACCCCGATGTTCCATGGACGTACCGCCCCATCTTCTCCTATCTCGCACAAGAGAAGCCGGACGCTGTGTTTTCGCTCGAGGCGGCCCGTACCCGCGTGATCAGTGACGAGCCGTCTGTTGAGCACATAGATGCCGATGATCTGCCGTCGCTCGAGGTACCGCGCCGCGACCAGGTGGAAGCGAGCTACGCCCCGGGTGGCCTGGTGAGCTCGATGTATCCAACGTACGAGCCCCGCGCCGAGCAGGTCGAGATGGCCTGCGAGGTGCGCGACGCCTTGGCAACTTCCACCCATCGCGTCATCGAGGCGGGTACTGGCGTGGGAAAGTCCATGGCCTATCTCATTCCGTTTGCAGAGGCGGCAAAGCGCAACGGCATCACCGTGGGCATCGCAACGAAATCAAACAACCTGGCCGACCAGCTCATGTACCACGAGCTGCCCAAGCTCAGCGAGGCGCTTGAGGGAGGGCTATCGTACTGCGCACTCAAGGGGTTTGACCACTACCCCTGCCTGCGCAAGCTCGAGCGCTTGGTGAGAAGCCGTTCGGACATCGTGACCACGCGCGACCCGGCGGATACGCTCACCGCTATGGCCGTCATCTACGCATATGTATGCCAGAGCCCTTCGGGCGACCTCGATGCGCTGGGCATTCGTTGGAAAAGCGTGAACAGGCAGGACCTCACCACGGGTTCGCGCGAGTGCGCGCGCAGGCTTTGCCCGTTCTTTCCCCATAAATGTCTGGTGCATGGGGCGCGCATTCGCGCTGCCCGCGCCGATGTCGTGGTGACGAACCACTCGCTGCTGTTCAGAAATGTTGCCGCGGATGGCAAAATACTGCCCCCCATCAGGCATTGGGTGGTCGATGAGGCCCATGCGGTCGAGAAGGAGGCCAGGCGCCAGTGGGCCGTCTGCGTCTCTGCCGACGATAGCAGGCAGGTGTTTGAACGCATGGGCGGCAAGGATGCGGGCGTGCTCGGCCGCCTCTCCCATGAGCTGGCAGGGCGCGACGGCTCGACGCTGTACATGGGCCTTGTGTCGCGTTGCATCTCAACAGCGAACCGTGCCTCGCTTACGATGGCCGAGGCATTCAGCGGCGCGCGCGAGTTCGCCAAGACCGTAAGAAGCGGCGGCTATGACCAGGTGAATATTTGGATCGGCCCCGAGGTTCGAGAGAGCGACGACTGGTCCTTCCTGGCAAGCTCGCTTCTCACCGCAATCGACGCGCTCGAGGAGACCGTAAAGGCCCTGCATGCGCTTGCGGAGAATCTCGCGCAGGATTCACCCGAACTCGCCGCGGATCCGGCGGATCTTGAGCGCCGCGTGCGCGAGCTGTTCGATGGGCTCAAGCTTATCGCTGAGGGTACAGACGATCGCTACGTCTACTCTCTGCAGGTCAACCGCAGGTTGCGCGCGGGCGGCGAGGCGTTCACTGCTGAGCGCCTCGATATCGGGGAGACGCTTGCCGAGCAATGGCTCCCCGAGGTCCATACGGCGATATTCACTTCGGCGACGATGTCGGTCTCGGGTGGGTTTAAGCACTTTGAGCATGCTGTGGGGCTGGACCGCCTGCCATCGGGCTCGTACAAGTCACTTCACCTCGATTCGAGCTACGACTTTGAGTCGAATATGGCGGTCGTCGTGGCGGGCGACCTGCCCGACCCGCGCAACCGGGATGCTTACATCTCGGCGCTCGAGGACCTGCTCTTCGACGTTCACGTTGCCATGTCCGGCTCCGTGCTCACCCTCTTCACCAATCGGCGCGATATGGAGGAGCTCTTTGATTTGGTGGCGCCCCGCCTTGCCGCGGAGGGCTTGGAACTGGCATGCCAGAAGCGCATGAGCTCGCCGCGCCGGCTGCGCGATCATTTCGTTTCGGAGAAATCCTCGTCGCTGTTCGCGCTCAAGGCGTTCTGGGAGGGTTTCGATGCTTCGGGCGATACGCTGCGCTGCGTGGTCATTCCGAAGCTGCCCTTTGCGAGTCCCACCGATCCCCTTTCGTGTGAGCGGGCGCTACGCGAGGAGCGCGCGTGGGCGAGATACTCGCTGCCGGATGCGGTTCTCGAGGTCAAGCAGGCTGCTGGACGCCTTATTCGCTCGTCAAGCGACACGGGCGTGCTTGTGCTGGCGGATTCTCGGCTCGTGAGCAAGGGGTATGGCAAGAAGTTTCTCAATTCGCTTCCCACGCCCTCGTATCAGCGTATCGAGGCGAAGCGTGTGGGGGCGTACCTCTCGCTGTGGCGCCGCGCGCACGAGCACGGGCGCTCCTAGGGAAACGCTGACTTTACCATCGAGGGCGATCGATCACCGTCGGGGTCGAGCGGGATTGCAACTTTTGGGCACTTCGCGGCGAAGGGCCCGGGTAGCCGTGCCGCGGCTGGGAGGACGCATGCCCTCTGACATGCGCTTTTCCTTTCGCCCCTCACGCCCGTATCTGCCGTGCGCGCCGCGAAGTGCCCAAAAGTTGAAAACTCGACGGCAGTACGCCTCCGACTCGTCTACCAGGTGTCTCCCGCGCCCGGTAGTCGGCGCTTCCTGAGGTGATCGCCGGCTACTGCCTTTGGTGCGCCGCCGCGGAGGCCTTTCCTCGCCGGCCCCGCCCTGCGATATGGGGCGACTATGGGGTGGCGTTTCCCTGGGAGAGCTCTTGCGCATAGCGGAGCAACTGCTCGCGCCATGCTGTAGGCTCGACGATCTTCATGTCTCCCCCGGCTGCAAGCACTTGGTCGAACAGCCAGGAAGCAGTGCTTACGCGCACCGCGACGCGTGAGCGGCATGGGTCTTGCGGGGACGGCGACACATCGACCACGCCCGACCACGACGAAAACTCATCGCTCGATGCGGGGCATTCGACGGTCACGATGGTGCCCGTCTGTGCGAGATGGTCTTCGACGGTGAGGTCGCTCGGCTCGCGACGGCCGACGGACTCATCGGTGAGTTCGACATCGCTGATGCGGTCCAAGCGATAACGCCGCTCCGCATCTTTCTCGACGTTCCACGCGACGAGGTAGGCATAGTCGTCAAACGCTTCGAAGGCGAGCGGGTCGATAAGGCGCGGCGCGGGCTGAGCGTCTGTCTGCGCTCGGTACAGGATGCGGCACCGAACCCCGTCTTCGATGGCCTCGGAGAGCTCCTGGTAGAACGGGCCGTATGTGCGCGCGGTCGCAAGGAGTGGCTGTTGGTTGCCTGCCTCGATTCCTGGGGCGATGAGGGCACGTTCAAGACGTTCGGAGAGATTGGGGTCGAGTTCCAAGGCATGGATCACGTGGGCGAGGGCCACGCTCTCTCCCGCCGTAAGGCGCAGCGGCCGCATGCGCGCCGCATCCCCTTCAAGGACGATCGAATCGCCTTGCCGGTAGGCGATCGCGCGGGCTCCCCCTTGCCGGTCGGCAAGGGTGGAGAGCAGGTCAAGATACCCGTCGAGCTCCTCGTCGGTGCATGCGAGCGCCCGGCGCATCTCGGCTGCACTAAGGCGGTGGCCCGGAGCAACTGTGAGCGCTTCGAGCATCCAGAGGGCGTTGGTCACCCGATCGCTATGCGCCATGTGCCTCAACCACCTTATCGATCATGCGCTTCCATGCATCAACGAATGCCTGCGGGGCCACAGGGCGCAGCCCCTCCCGTGCATGGCTGAGAGCAAACGAGGCGGCAGCATCAATATCCCGCACTTCGATAGTCCATTGCCAGGAGCCGGCTTCTGTGAGGGCTACTTCCCCGCGTCCATGGGTGCATGCGAGCACCGCTGTCCGAGGCATGGAGGCGGGTAGCGAGAACTGCGCCTGCACCGATTCCCCCTCGCCGAAATCGAAGGGGAGAAAGACGTAGTCCTTAATGGAAAACGTGTTGGGGATGTTGTAGGTGCCCTTTGGACGCCAGACCTTTTCGATGCGGTCGGTGCGAAAGGTGCGGATGCTTTGGCTTGCGTCGTCGAGGCCGGTAACGTAGGCGCAGCCCTCATGGCTGAAGATTCCATATATGGCAAGGCTGCGCTTTGATGCTTCGCCGCGCGCGTTGCGGTACGAGAACGTGATCTTCTTGCGCGTGGCGAAGGCGCTCCAAAGTGCATCGAGAATAGGATCGAAGGCGTTGGAGGCCTGTTCGTCCCGTCCCTGCGGCGTGCTGCCCTCAGCAAGCTCGAGGGCCTTGTCGCGCACCGACTGGAGCGGGCGGCCAAGCGGCGTCGCCTGCCCCTCGAGATATTCATCTATCGCCGCGGCAAGCGTTTGTGCGTCGTCCCTTGTGACGATACCGCCTGTTGCGAAGGTATTCTCGCGGTCGAGCTTCCAGTAGCTCTCCTCGCTTTCGGCGGCGCCCAACGGCTTCGCTTCAACGATTTGAATGCCCTGCTCGGCGAGCTTCGAACGATCACGGCGAAACTTGCGAAGGTCCGAGTCGCGCTGAGGAGACCCATAGCCCAGGTCGGAGTCCGAGACGATCTCTTCCGTAGAGAGCGCTCGCGTAGAGGCGTTGAAGATAAAAAACAGGTTGAGGAGGCGTTGCGCCGAGGTGTCCCCGGCTATGGCCTGCGCTTCGTCATACGATGGCACGAATACCCTCCCTTTCTCGCATCCATTCTACATGAGGCCCCCGGGCGACGTGTTATGGAGATAGAAGGTGCAAATGGGTCTGTGAGCGCATATAACCTGCGGTAACGCAGCGGCGTTTTCAGAGTAGCGGTATACTTTCCAGAATACGGACGCATTATCTGCATGTTCTTATGCGTTGTGACCGCGACTATCGAACAGGGACAGGGAAAGCTGATGGCCACCACCCGTAAATATTTGAACCATCTACTCCAGAACACAGGGATCACTCCCGCGTGCAGCGAGGAAGAGCGAGCCGCTGCAGAAGACATCGCCCGCATCTTCTCCAACCATGGCTTTGAGCCGGAGGTTCAGGAGTTCAACGCCTCGGGCACCCCGAAGGTTGTACTCGCCGCCTTGGGTATCGCGCTCTTCGTGGGCGCGGTGCTCATGGGTGTTGGCGGCGTGGTGGGCATCATCGGCCTTTTGCTCACGGTCGCCGTGGGCGTGGTGTACGTGCTGGAGCGTATGGGCAAGCTGTCGTTTGCGGGGCTCGGCTCATCCGGCCTCTCCCAGAACGTTATCGCCTATCACAAGGCGTCCGGCCCGCTCGCGTCGCCGCGCAACCGCCCGGTGGTCGTTGTCGCTCATTACGATTCGCCGCGCGCCGACCTGTTCTCGCAGCTCCCCTATGCGACGTACAAGCCCATCATCGTCAAGCTCATGCCCTATATGATGGTGGTCCCCGCTGTGCTCGCCATCATTCGCTTGCTGCCGTTCCCGGGTGGCGCGAAGGTTGTCTTCTGGCTGCTCGCGATCGTAGCGGCCCTTATTCCGCTTGCTCATGCGGTGGGTATCATCGCGAACCGGTTCATCCTCCCGTATACCTCGGGTTCGATTTGCAACAAATCGTCTGTTGCCGCCATGCTCGGTGTGATGGATGCAGTTGCCCCGTTCGAGCACGGCGAGGAGTTCCCGAACGACGTTCCCTTCGAGGATTATTTCTCCGAGCAGGTTCGCATGGCTCAGGCGGCCGAGGTCGAGGCAGCGGTGGCCTCGGGAGACCTTCCCGAGGAGGCACTCGATGAGGTTGCGGGCGTAGCCGCCGGCGACCAGGCGGAGGTTGCGGAAGGCCAGGCTGGGGCGCAGGATGATCAGGGGCTCGGTGCCACGCTTGCCGGAACTGCGGCGCTTTCGCTCGATGATCTCGAGGCCGGCCAGGCCGAGCTCTCGGGCAATGCTGTCCCGGAGGCCACTGATGTGATGGGCGCCACCGCGGCCATGGCTCCGGTCGATGCCGTCGCAGGTGCGGCCGTGGATGCCGCAGCCGCCGTCGTGGATGCTGGCGCGGCCGCCGCCGATGCGGTTCAGGGTGCCGACGATGCCGTTGCCGCCCAGGCGAGCGAATCCGATTCTGCTGGCGCTACGGTCGCCATGCCCGTGGTCGATGATGGCGCGAACGATGAGCGCGTGGCCGAGGGCGCAGCTGCAGAGCATGGTGCCGATGAGGCTCCTGCCGATGATCTTGCGGATGAGCCTGCTGAGCTTGAAGACGAAGGCTCTTCGGAGGAAGCAGAGGATGAAGCTTCCGCGCCGAGCGTTATCAACGCCTATGGTAATTACCGCTACGGTATCGATGTGATTCGCGCCATCGGCATGGTTCCCGAGAGCTGCGCCATCGAGTACGACCTCACTGAACCCGAGCCGGCGCCCGAGGCCGAGGCGGACGTTGCTGTCGATGAGGGTGAGCCTCTCGATCGTGAACAGGACGATGAGTTCTCCGATCAGACTGATGAAGAGCTCCCGCCGCTCGAGGACGAGTTCGATGGCTACGCTTCCGATGAGGACGCCTATGCCGATGCCGACGAGTACGGGTTTGAAGACTACGGCGACTATGACGATGATGCCTTCGCGCCGGTTCCGGTGAACCACGGGGCCGGGGCGCACCCCGCCGGCGCTGCCGCGGGTCTCGCCGAGACGCTTTCTGCTGTTGGCGCTCGCGCATCGCGGTTCTTCGATGATGCGCTGCGCAAGGGCCGGAGCATGCTTGATTCCGTGACGTCTCATGGTCAGGGCGATGCTTCCAGCGAAGAACTTGGGCACGATGAGACCTCTGCTGAGGCGAGCGCGCCAACGGTAGACGCTGCGGCTGACAGCTCCGCTCCTGTGGCGGAGGGTGCTCCCGTTACTGCCGACGCTGCGGAGAGCGGTGCACCCGAGAGCGCGGCTCCGGAAGCCGAGCAGGTTGCTGGTGTGGCCGATTCGAATGAGGGATCGTCTGTCGCGGGTGGCGCGACCCAGCGTTTCTCGGTAGCCGATGCCGCTTCGCTTGAACAGCCCGAAGCTCCGGGTGCCCAAGGGTCTGCCGGGTTCGACCCCGATGCAACGATTGCCCAGACGAGGTCCTTCCCCGTCCAAGATGTCGCTGCGACGCCGTCGCAGGCGTCTGACGCGGGTGTCGAGCAGGTGGAAACCGTCGACTCCCTGATGGCGCAGATTACCGCCCCGCGTCGCACCACTCCTCAGCCCGCGCCGCAGAACCGGGCGTTCAGCATGGTTCCCGATCCCGCGGCTCCCTCGGTCAACCAGATGTCGACGGTCAACAGGTCCTCGCTTTTCGATTTGCCGGATCCATCTACGGCCCCGGTTGATCCGTTTGTGACCGAGCCTGCTGCGCCGGCCGCACCTGCCAACCAGGATGCAACCCCGGCGACTTCCCAGAGCGCGTTCAGCGTGATTTCGTCTGATCAGGACTATGTCGCTGACTACGGCCAGGATGGCGGTCTTGGTTACAGCGACGGGTATGGTGCCGATACCTACGAGCGCGACGACAGCGTGTTCGAGACCATCACCGCCGACGCTCCGGAGCCTCCGGCGGCAACCGGTCGTGCGAAGAGTGGGAAGCGCGGTCTCGGAAAGCTCTTCCATCGCAAGAAGCAGGACGAGTCGAGCATGAGCGACTGGCTTGGCGTCGACGATGATTTCGATGCGAAGCGCTCTGGCCGCGATATCGGGTCTTGGGATAATTTCGAAGGCGATGACTGGAAGGGTGGCGCCACCAGCTCGAACGGCGCTTCGCAGGAAGATTTGCGCGATGCCGTGACCTCGATGGGCGACGACGAGCTCCTCGGCCATGACATCTGGTTCGTGGCAACGGGTGCTTCCGAGCTCGATAATGCCGGTATCCAGGCGTTCCTCGACACGCACCGCGATAAGCTGCGCGGCGTGTTCCTCATCAATCTCGAGAGCATCGGCGCAGGCGAGCCGGTTATGCTCGCAACCGAGGGCGGAGAAGGCGGCAAGCGCGTGCTCAAGGGCGACAAGCGCATCATGAACCTTGTTCGCCGCGTGTCTGGCGCCTTCCATCGAGAGTTCGCAAGCGTCGAGATGCCCTACCTCACAACCGATGCCTACCGCGCCATGAGCATGAGCCTGCGCTCGCTCACGATCGCCGGAGTTGAGGGCAACCACCTTGCCTGCTCGCATTCCGAGGACGATCTGCCGTATCGCGTCAACGAGAAGAACGTCAGGCTCGTTGCCGATGTTGTTACGGAGGTCATCAGGAGGTCCTAAGAAGAGCACCTTGCTCGCATGTCTCGAATGGTAATGACGGGGCGCCGATACCCTAGGGGTGTCGGCGCCCTGCTTCATTTGGTCATTTTGGGACGGGTTCAAAATGAACCATTTTGGGTGTCGGCGTCCCGTTTCATTCAAGGGCCCCCAACTCTGTGGCACGCCCCGCGCACCACAGAAAACCACCCGTTAGGCGGGTGGTTCTGATGTCCGGCTATGCGTTGGCGTTGCTATGCGTGAGCCTCGAGGTAGGCGATGATGTCGTCAGATTCGTAAAGAGGCTTCCCGTCGATAAACAAGCAGGGGACTTGGACCTTTCCACCCACGTTTTGAAGGGTCGAGCGGTCGCTGGGGTCAGCCGTGATATCGCGGAGGGGTATCTCGATGCCCCGGCGCTCCATATAGGAGAGCACCTTCCGGCAGAATGGGCAACCGGGCATGATATAGAGTTCAAGTGCTTGCGACATGCGGAGCTCCTTTCGTTTGTTGGTTATTGCTGCTATACCCAACTCTTGGATAAACCGACCATTGACGTTTGTTCAGGGTAAAGTTGCTCAAGCGGCCACAGAACCATCAAAAGCTGGTAGCATAACAGGGAGCTGGTTCGTATCCGGAGGTTCAGGTGAGTGAGATCATCGAGTTTATAAAGCGCCATTGGATCGCGTATCTCATCGGTGCGATTCTTGCCATCGCGCTCGGCCTCGGGGTATCCCTCTTTATTCTTCGTGTTGGTTCCACCCCGGAACAGCTCCATGCTGAAGAGGTGGCTTCGGAGCAGTCTAAGTCGTCATCCGGGCTCTATCTTTTCTAACCAGCTTCTGATTGGTCCCCTGATACAAATATCACGATGGTGCGCCACATGCTGTGACCGTTTCCTTCGGTGCAGGTGATGAGGCTGAGGACGCGGCGCGCGCCACTAATCGCAGTCTGCCCGTTCTCGGTGCAGACGGATGCTTCACGTGCGAGCTCGGTGAGCCATGCCTTCATATCTTCAATGGATGTAAAGGAAAACCGCTGTATCGCTTCGTACGATGCGGGAACGCGGAGCGCACAGAGCGGTTGGAAGATTGTGGTTCGATCGACCTTGCCATCCTCAACGGAGCGCCATGTGGCATTGCCGAGCTTATCGAATGCATCTTGTTGGTATCGGTTCGCCAGTTCGCCAAACAGAACCGGTGAGCTTGCAAGATGGTGGGCATACACCACGATGTGTTGCCCATCTTTGGAGCTCCTCCGGTCGATATATGGGCATCCGAGGCTGTAGGGAGTCCCATCGATGGCATGATGGAGATAATAGTCGTCTGCCATGGTTGAAGTTGGTTGCGCAACGGGATAGCTGATCTGTGTGCCATCAACGTCTATCCAGGCCACAACGGCGGGGTTAGGAAAAGTCTTCTGGCCCGTAACCTGGATATCGCTGGCGTTGGAGGCGAGTGCGCCCATAAGGCACCGCATGTTCAGGTCATACACGTCGACCTGCGCTGAGATAATCCCGGCGGAGCATGCGCCGACGAGGCAGACAACGGCAAGGCACGAGGTAGCTGTGGTGTGCAGGATGCTTTTGACGGAATAATGAGCGCTCATCGTGCCTAGTGCTTCCCACGTCTCCAGATTGCGATCAGGATACATGCGATAAGGGCGATACAGACCATTACCGCTAGTATGGGAGCCATCGATGTTGCGCCTGTTTTTACGAGCGGGCCCGTAACCGATAGAGGCGTCTGTGCAAGGATGCCCGATCTGCGGTTCGCCAGCGTTCTCATAGCGAGCAAGGCCACGCCATCTGCCGCCCATGCCTGTTTGGGCAGGAAGAGGGATGCAGCGATAGCAAGGATGAAAGTCGCCGCAGCAATCGTATAAATGAGCAGCCTCGTGACCCTTGTATGGATTGCTTTCGGATGCCATCTGAGCAATACGCCCGGCTCGCGCCCCTGGCCTGTGTTTTGAGTGCGAGTCTTGCCGCCAAAGCCGCATCGTCTACCCATCGCTGCCTCCCTCTTCACGCCGTGGCCCAAGCATATGGAGGGGAGGTGGTCGATGATTCGGTGGTAGCTGACAAGATACCGTCTTAGAGCCGAACAAAAACTGAAAGACTAAGGAAAGCGGCAGCTTCTCAGCCCTGTCGCATGAACAACCAAATTCGAGGTGTGGCGAACAGGATCCTATTGCTCCACCAAAGGAACAGGGCCCATCACAATCGAGTGGCCTCGGCCTGGCCGGCCGCCCCAACCTGGTGGGCGGTCGCAACCCAGCCAGCAGCTCCAACCTGGCAGTCGGCCCCAACCTGGCCGGCATGAACACCAAATGAGGTTCCTGAGTTTTCGACTCACCTCTCATGAATACAAAAATGGTCAGCCAGGCAGTTTTGCATTTGCCTCTCATGAATCCAAAAATGGTCACCCAAGCTATTCCGCACCCGACTCGCATGAATTCAAAAGGGGCTTCCGCGCAATCCCATCCCGGCTCGCGGCAATTCAGGGGGATTCAAAAAGTCGGAAAAAAGTCGTTGACTTCGGCCGGTGGGCCGGGGTATTATCTCCTAGTGCGATGGACCTGTAGCTCAGTTGGTTAGAGCGTCCGGCTGATAACCGGGAGGTCACAAGTTCGAATCTTGTCAGGTCCACCATCTTCTTTCGCAATAAACACCCCAGCGAGAGCCGAGTCGCCGCTGGGGTGTTTATTCCTAAAGGGGGTATAGCTCAGCTGGGAGAGCGCGGGCTTTGCAAGCCTGAGGCCAGGGGTTCGAACCCCCTTACCTCCACCAAGAATCCGAAAGCCTCGCTACGGCGGGGCTTTTCCAT